>CAZHIL010000001.1:0-2563 GCA_964532985.1 uncultured Albidovulum sp.
ACCATTATCGACTGGTTCACCCTTTTGGGGATCAACAATACTTATGTTGGTAATGCCACCAATATTGATGAAGGCACATGGTTCCGTGATTCCGAGGTATTTGGCCAGTGCAAAATGATAAAATGGTGCCAGTGGTGCGCCTTCACCCCCATTGAGCATATCCTGTTCTCGAAAGTCCGAGACAACTGTTTTACCCAAATTCTCAGCAAGGTACTGACCATCTCCGACCTGGTGTGTTTTCCGATTTCCCGGATCATGTGCTAGCGTCTGCCCATGAAACCCGACAATGGACTTCGGGTTGGATTCCATAAGCAAGGCAAGATGAGTTTCCTCAACAATTCGGGCAGCTTGGTTTACGCCTTCTTCACCCGGCCACTTACCACGGGCCATGTGAAGTATTTCAACTTCATCAGGAGAAAAGCTCTTGCTGGCAGTTGGTCCAAATTCCAGGATTTTCTTTCCATCAGTCCTGATTGCAGCAATATCAACACCATCCATTGATGTACCTGACATGCAACCGATAAACCAATTTTCATTGTAAAATTCCAATACCCATCCCTTTGTGTCTGTTCAATAAGTCTGAAACGTTATTAGCACCACTCAACAAGATTTTGTGCTTACCTCCATTAATTCTCTAATACAAGGAGGAAACCATGAACGGTTGAGGGTGTAAATCTGGTATTGCGACAAATTTTGGTGACCAAGGATTGATTATTCCCAGAATTTCGTATATTGGGTTGGTTGGCTTTGTCGTCAAGGGATTGCTCCTCAAGGGTTGACCCTGAAGCTGTTTTTAAAGGAGGAGAAGATTATGAAAAAGAGGGGGATTATATGCCAAAGTCACATTCAAGTGATTTCCAGCCGATAATCAATGGTTGTGGCAAGCATAGGTTTCTTTGGGTTGGGTCGGTTTATCGTCAAAAAACTCGTAATAATATCCGCCTCCATCGCTGATATAAAAAGCATATTCTTCAGCTGGTCCATCGTCGACCCAACGCTAAACCCTATTAAATCCTTCGATTCGGAAATAAGTGGAAATTGCCGGCAGTCCCTGTTTTTTGATGCTGCCCGTTTGATCTTCAACATTAGAGACAAGCTCTATTTCGTGAGGGTGTTGTTCCTTTGCAAAACTGAACATACTTACCACACATCCCCAGGTTTCGGATTGTGCCGGTAAGGTCATTGCGACAAAAACAAGCAAAAACCAGACATGTATTCTTATTGATTTCATGTTCAATCCTCCAATTCTATCGAAGACCCGGTAATTACAATTTGAACCAACCCTTGTCAACCTCCAGCCGATAGTAGGGTGTGATTTTTCTATTGTGTTAAATTTTGCTATAAACCAGACCGAAATTGGAGTTTTCAACCTTTTCCGGCTTGATTCGTTCAACGTCCATTCCGATTTTGTTCGTTTTCCGTCCCCAAGGGGCAGGAGCGTGCAGGATCATGGCTTTTCGGGGAAGGGTCGGGAACACCGCAACCGTATTTTTTGACCATAAAGAAGGAGCATTCCCGATGGCAGGAAACATAGACGAGGAAAATGATTTTGACAAGGGTACGATTACATTGAAGGTATCGGAGGTATTGGGTGAAGCCCTGGCCGAGCTTGCGGCGATGTCGGATGACCTTCTGGCATCCGATCACCCTGGGGCCGATTTTGCCCGGTTCGAACTGGCCGCGGTTGACATCGTCCGGGAGTTCGGCCGGAAGCTTGTCTCGAAGGCTGCCGAGAGACGTGATGACGGTGCCGTTTCGATTGAGCGTGACGGCAGGTCGTGGTACCGTGCCAAACCCTCCAGGGGGACCCTGACCTGCCTTTTCGGCAAGGTCGAATACCCGCGTTCGGTGTACCGTAACAGCACGGTCAGGAACCCGATCTGTCCTGCTGACGAGGGCCTTGGGCTACTGGCCGGAAGGATGACGGTTCCCGTCGGCAGAATGGCCACCCGTTTGCTTGCGGAGATGCCGGTCAGGACTGCCAGGGACATTTTTGACGGGTTCGTTGGCAAATCCCCTGCGGCATCCACCTGGCAGAAGCTGTCGCGGATGGTTGACTGGTCCTGGCGGAATGTATCGGTGGAGGCACTTGCGGATATCCGCGATGACGAGGACATACCCGAGGGTGCGGAGAGTGTTGTCCTGTCCCTTGATGGTGTCTATGTCCTTCTTCGCCCCGGTGAACATCCGATCGGCATGACCGGGGATGATGGACACAAGGGCAACTGGCGGGAAGCTTCCTGCGGGACGGTGACCTTTCCTGACGGTGACGGCGAACCCCTGCACACGATCAGCTCCGGCTGGATGCCGGAACATCTGAAGGGGACATTGAAGAAATGGCTGTCGGACGAGTTCAATGTGATCATGGCGAAGCGTCCGGACCTGACCAGTGTCGGTGCCGCTGATGGTGCGAAGGACAACTGGACTTTTTTGTCCGGCCAGGAAGTCGATGAGGAGATTGTCGACTTTTACCATGCGACGACCTATCTTTCGAAAGTTTCGGAGCATGCGGTCTCGAAGGATGAATGGTACGGGAAGTGGCGTACCATCCTGCTGGAGGAAG
>CAZHIL010000002.1:0-1735 GCA_964532985.1 uncultured Albidovulum sp.
TGTGATTTATGGGGTGATCAAGGGTCAGAATGGAATCGTAGAAAGGAAGGGTTGTATCACCGCATAACCCGAAAATGTATTCGACTTCGTACTTTTCAAGCATACGAAGTAGGGCATCTGCACCAGAGAGTGTGGAATTCATGGATTAGATCAAATCAAATTTAAAATTTACAAACGAGATAAACGAATTTATAATGCAATTAATGGCATGTCCATTAAATTATTAGACCCAAAATATTTTTTCAAAACAGACTCTTAACTTTTGGCATTTAGTTTTTTGTAATTATCCACTTTTAGGCAACCAAATTTTGCCAATTCAAATGTACAGAAGGTAATCATTCGCATCATGAGGGTTATAAGTACTGTCTGCAATCCAATGTCCTCAATCAGGAAAATTATTAAAATGATCGTTTAAAGAAAAATTTACGGTTTTAAAAATTTGCAACATAAATGTTGACTTAAATTACAATTGACCTTATATTTGACCTACATGGATTGGGAGTACTCGGTCGGCAAAACGCCTCGGTAATTACCGGGGCTTTTGTTTTTTATTTGAAGGAAATATTTTCAAACCTTTTCCAAGATAATCCCCGTTTGAGTGGGTAATAAATTTGCTTTTGATGATATCAAAAGCCCGATTATGTTGATCCGGTTTCAAAGCAAACAGACCAATAGGTCGGGCAACAAGATCAGCCAGTTGTAGACCTGTAGAATTTACTCTTTTATCTAAGTTGCGCAGGCAGTAGGTAATTTTGCTAAAATCCGTTATCGACTTAACAGAGGTCGAGTTATTACTGCAAATCTGACGAAATTCATCTTTAAGATCGTTATCTTCATTCCCACCACGTGATTCACAATGCACCTGAACAATCTTACCGGTTTGGTTCATATTGACCAGCCAATTATTTAACCGTTCCATACAAAATAACATCGCCAATTCGTACGGATTTTTCGGCTTTGTATACCTTGTCAATTCATCCTTTTTAATTACACAGGCGATGATATGAAAATCCGAATTTTCAATAAGTGTATTTACATCAGTAAAAAAGTTTCCTCGTGTCTGTTCGTTGGCTAACAGAGACCAATCGCCTGTCCTGCACTTACGTATATCACGCTCATGTAAAACCACATCACAATGCCCCCAAAATTTGGACTTAAAGTTGTTTAAATCAGGACCAATCTTTTGGATATAGGTTGACTTTTTGAAGATACAGAAGGCTAGGGAAAATATGGGGTATTTTGGATCAATTGCTTTTAACCCATGGTCTCCACTTTCATCAACATAAACTATGTAATCGCTGTAGTTTGACATAATCACACTACCACGTCATTTCTGGATAGAAGGCACCATTTGTCAGATAATAGCATATGCTTGGAGTTAACAATTTATACTTGAAACTTATCAGTAATCAATTTGCAGTAGTAGATTTCATTTAGGATAATTCAGAAGTTTCCTAGCAATCCATGTGAGAACATTAGAGTTAAATCCCTGCCATTTTGATTATTCATTGAACTTTTCTTACCCAAGTATACTCAAATGTTATTTTGTTAAGGAATTATTAGATAAAATTTGCATCCATTGATTTACAGGGGGGGTAAGATACCATGTACCAAAGTATATAAAACCCTTATCAAAGTTTTTTTACCGGTAGATCAATAATGTGGGGACATGTTTAATTTGAATTTGTGATTAATTGTTCTTGACTGTGAATGCTCGAAATTTATAACCCGTCAT
>CAZHIL010000003.1:0-1573 GCA_964532985.1 uncultured Albidovulum sp.
CCCCTTTCAATAACGGATTGTAGCATAATTTCCCTAACCCCTACCCCAATTCACCCTGATGCCTTCTTCTCAAAGCTGACTGCAAGGATACCCTTCCAAGGTGGTGAGTACCAACCTCGAAAGTGGAAATAGGCGAATTGCATCTCCTGGTATCAAGGCAGTTAACCTTCTTATTCGAGTGGAAATATCCCCTGAAAACCTAACACTTCGGTTATCCACAAGAGATTTTCCGAGGGTGTTCGAGATACCTTGATAGTTTCGGGAAACCGGTTTAGTTCCAAAATCAAATGCAAGTTGTTGCAGTTATCACAACAGGGAATAGAGAGGGCAAGATTATTTCAATTACAATGGGAAACAAACTCTCCGCCAAGCACATCGAATTGACCAGGAAGATAGTGCTGAAAACAAACCAAAGAGTCAGCTATTCAGGGAGAATGCCGAGGCCAGATGATATTTTTGATCAATTGGCCATCCGGGCGATTTATCTAAACAAGAACACGATTGTATGGGAACGAAAAATAATCCGAGATATTCTGGCTCGATCCCTCGGTATGAGGGAAAAAATGGCAAAGACCGGCAACAGGGTGGATTTCGGGTCCACGATTACCGAATTAAGTGATCTTCCCGAATGGTTCGTGACAGCCCATTGGACAGATCTTCGCCTGCTTCATGAAGCGTTGGCCAATATCACATTAGCAGATTTGAAGATCAAGGGATGGGTAATCATAGACAAGGTATCGGCACCGCTTAAATCCCATTATCCATTGCTACTTACCCCTGACATACATTTTATCGCTACCGGTATCAGTGATCAGATATTCAGTCCAACCAAAAGAAAGCCTCCAAAGAAAAACTGGGAGCCCATCAATAGGAAAGATCTGGAGAAGATTCTGGACAGGTTGGAGCCCGGTACCGAAATGGAGGGACTCTGTACCCTGCTTGCCATTGGAATCAACAGCCCTGGAATAGTCAGATTACTGGCACGTACAATCTGGTTGACCGGCATGAGATCAAGTGAACTGTTCAACTGCAAGGTTGTTGACAACAAGAACGGCAAAGAAGTGTTTTCTTTTCTAGGACCCAGTTATTTCCTGAAGAATAATATTGCTCCCGATCAGGAAGTATCGACTGACTGGCTTGAAGGTTTTGACAAAACCCTAGACGAGATCATCGAGTCCAATTCTGGTAAAGGCGGAGATTATGGTCTCGTTTTGCACATATTGACTTCCAAGACCAGGAATTCTTCCAAATTGATAAACAATGAGACCCGTGTTCAAAGACTTGAGGGAATAGCTAGGAATGATTTGAAAACCATCCTGTTGACATCCTGCATCAGGAAAGGAATGTTCTCAAGAATACAGAAACGCGTCCTCACTAATTATGGTACAAGAAATCTTGGAAAAGCCTCCCAAATTGTTTTTCCTGACAGGAGAGACAGGATAACGTTTCATACCCTGCGGCATGCCTTTATTGATGAAGCAAGGAAATCATTACCACCTGAGGAAGTAGGTACCCTAAGTGGCCATACATCAATCAGGACAATGAGAGGGTATGGTGGCAAATATTCCAGATA
>CAZHIL010000004.1:0-12675 GCA_964532985.1 uncultured Albidovulum sp.
CTCCTTGCTTACATCAAAAAGGGAATGATTCGTTTGTGATGTACAGTGAATCACAACGGAAACAATAATGCCAGAGCATGAAGACCCTTTTGAAAAAAAAATGTTGGGAATGAGTGGCAAAACTATTTAATAGAGGTTCCCATAAGTTAAAATTAGTATTACATTCCAGGGGTATAGTCATCTGGTTCATTTCTGGTTTGAAGTGTTGGTTCCTGAATTGATTCCATTTCGGGTTTTGCCTCCAACCTGTCTGCCTCTTCAATGACAGCTTCTGTCAACAGTGGAGCCGCAAGAAGACAATGATCCGGCTTACGGCCGGGGTATAAAATTCCCAACTCGGAAAAAAACGCCAGATGATCCTCGGCCTGATTCTCCTGATTGGTTTCTTTCAGAACCGTTCTCAAATTTTTCTCCAGAGATGAGGTTGGCAAAAGTGGTTCCAGTTTGAAGTACGAACGAATCCTCCGAAAAGACAATAGCGCATTCTCTTCCTTGATCCGGTCCAAAACCATTGAGACTGCTTCCTTGCGTACATAGGTGGCAAGACTGGGAATGCCGAATTGCCAATTGCCGATACCCTCCTGCCAGATAAATCCGGTATGCAACAACTTCTCCTCCGCTTCCAATTTGCCAAGTGTATGGGCCATTTTCTGGGTAATTGCTATGAAATCACTTCTCGATGGCCTGCCATCTTCCCCAATCCGCAAGGCAATCTCTGCCACCGGAACCAGCATGTCTTCCCTGTCCAACTCGTGCAATCGGCGATTGTAGAGTCTCTGACGTGCCTGATCAAAGGTCCTGCGAGCCTCTCTCACCTCCTCATTGCCGACATGGGTTACACCTTTCCGGGCCAGTACATCCCAGAGTGCACTTCCCCAATGTTGGATGAAATGGGGATATCTCTGGGATTCCCTGAGAGCCACCCCCTTGGCCAAGTCATCGAAGGTTACATTCTTGCCGAAGGGCTCGACCAGGGCTCGGCTTGTGTCCTCCCAAGAAAGCCGGCCTATGTCCCAGGCATCCATTCTTTCGACAAAGGTGGCACCGGAACGACCCAATACCGATTCAAGGTCAGGAGTACCCGCAATGACCAGCATGATGGGATTGTCCTGGGCGGTTGCCTGGGCAGCATCGTAGAAAACACGGCCAACCTCGGGTGGCATGTCATGGGCCTCGTCAATGAGTAAGGCAAGTCCCTTGGTAGACACTGAAGTCAAAAGGTCTGTCAGAAACAGGGTATTTTCTATAGGGGTATATTCCGATTTCCTTGAAAATTCTAATCCAGCAGAACCCAATTGTCCGGTAGGGTCCTTGAGCTCACCTTTTAATGTATATGCACGGGAACTCAGGTTGGAGTCCGCTTTTTTGGCAAGGGCCTTTGTCAGGTTTTCAACGGATTCAAAATGTTGCTTGACCAACCTGATTACAGGCAATTTCTTCTTTTCGGCCTTCCCGGCAATCCAGCCCAGCAAGGCAGTCTTGCCACACCCCCTTGGTCCGATTAGGGCAATGGCAGTGGGATGGATTTCCCCCTTGCCAGCTTTTGCAAGTCGTCTGCTGACCTCGTTTTTAAGATTATCCCTTCCTGCCAACACAGGCGGAATTTCTCCATAGCCAGGATTGAATGGATTATTATCAATGCTGATGGCCATGTATTTTTTCTCCAACCTGAATACGGATACACTTAAGCAACGGAACCTTGTTTTCAAGATATGCGAGGAATTGAATGTAATTGCTCATGGACATATGTGGGCCCTCCCACATGTCATTGGATAAGGGCATGTGCTGGAGGGCATTATCAATTGTAAAAATCCCATGATGATATTGACCTGACCCATTATCTGGACCGTTATTCGTACAATGATGTTGTCAAACTTCAAGACCCTGAATCATGAATCACACTGTTGGATATTTCATGCTCTTTCTGGGACTCTTCTGGCCCAAATGAATTACCAGCCAAAAAATGGAGAGAACCCAAGGAAATAAATCGATAACCAATGATAAAGAATAAAGTAACTATTCAGATATCCTGAGTGTCTTGAAAATAGATAAAATCGGTAATTCCCAATATATTTTTCCACACATTACTTTACATTTTTGTCTGTTAAATTCTAAAACCTTCATGGCATGGATAAATAATCTACTGAAGTTAAATATATTGATAAGTTCCAGATCTGAATAATTAATACTGTTCGAATAAAAGGATGTAGTTGGTTATGGTAAATAAAACCGATTGGTCGCATTTGGATAATTTACTCTATCAAAAATGTAATCTTGAACAAAGCGATAATGGTAGAATTTTTCCCAAAATTTGCCACCATGCACCCAATAAGGGTTATCCATTGCATCATCCTGTTGAAGGGCCGGAAAGGCATCGGAGGGAATTTTGTCAGAGGGCTTATGAAGATCGAAAATCGACGGGTATCTACATTGGTAGTATGGATTCTCGGATTGACATTCTCCGTGACCATCCAGAAATTTGCTTCTTTGCATCTGTTGGTTATGAACTTGATGAAAAAGATTTTGAAATGATTCATGATATTTGTGGGGATGAACCAATCATTGCCCGGGGGTTCGAGATGACTGACTGGGACCGACGGGTAAAGGATAGCTTCAGGTTCAAGAAACCTACAGAGGACAATGTAAGTCAAATTATTGATTATCTTCAGGAATGGATAGATGCAGGTGCTCCATCTTTTCTGATTCATTGTGCCGCAGGTCAGTACCGTTCGGCAGCGACTGCGCTATTGGCACATAGTATGATAACAAGGGAGCCGACTGTATCTGGTACCCGCTTGGTCATGGCAGGATGGGGAAAGATTGACAGCAATTGGGAGATCGCCCGTGTAGCTGATCAAATAATTGGTTTTGATGGTAAACTCCAGTCAACAGCTGTGAATATCCAAAGAGCTGAAAAAGAACGTAACCAGCTGCTGTTAAACGACGCTGGACTGGAAGAAGTACTAGATGCAATTATGGATATTTTCCATAATCCATGGGACGAGGAAAAGGCAGCCTCCTACTTCAATTACAATTACTATCAAATTGAATTTTAGTGAGGCAATAGAGAAATTTAGTAATTGTTTTTGCCTGTATCAATTATGTTCAGATCGTGATTATTGCTCCCGTAATTCTGAAAGTTGTGATGATGAATTTGTTCTCCCTTTTGCTCGGGCGGTAATCCAAATTCCCAACACGGTGGCGATATAAGGAAGGCAAAGTAAAAGATCATGTGAAACAAAGTTACCCATGTGAATCTGCATTCGAATTCCAACAACTGATACTATGCTGAAGAACATCGCTGCAAGAGCACTTCCAACTGGGTGTCCGCCACCAAATATAACTGCTGCAAAACCCATGAATCCCCTTCCTGCTACCATATTTTGTGCAAATATCTGCAAACTGCCTGCAGCAAGTTCAGCACCTGCCAAGGCACAGAATAATCCTCCGATGCAAAACGCAATTAACCGCATAATTGAAGGATTGGCACCGACACTTCGAGCTGCAAACGGATGTTCACCAGCAGCAGCAAGTCTCAAGCCGAAACGTGACCTCAACAACAGTACCCACAGAGACAAAACTGCAAACGGCATTATAAAAACAAGAACTGACAAACCAGAATAAGGTCCAAACGTATCACCAATCCTTGGTATTCCAAAAGGTGCACTGATTGCAGCCAAACTGCCAAAGATGGATTCAACTGCAAATGCTGTTCCACCTATACCTATTCCAGTTATGCCAAGACCAACGATAATTTGATTGGCTTTTAATTTCTCAATCACGAACCACTGAAGAATGGAAACGACAATACAAATTAATATCGCTAGCAGGATAGCAATAACAAATGAATTGGTTAGTACTATCCCGATAATTGTAACACACGCTCCTATGATCATGATTCCTTCTAGTCCAAGATGCCATACTCCTGCTCGATGGACAATTACACCGGCCAAAGCCGCATAAATTAGTGGCGTTCCTGACCGAAGAATCGCAACTAAGAATTCATGAAATTCAATCATGGTTGTGTTTCCAGCGATTAGGGAGAAAGTTTTTTCCCAGGGTAATTCTTGCAGTTATCAACAAGGCAATGATAGCATTGAATAGATCTATGGCTGATGTTGGTAGGCCCGTAAAAATTGGCAGGAATAGTGCAGCAGAAAATAATCCTCCAAAGAACAAAGCAGAAAACGCTGTACCAATAACAGCATAAGAGGCAACCAATGCAACCAATATCGCGGTGAAACCATGAGTTGGAAGAAACCCACTCACAACCCTTCCACTTGGTCCAAACAACTCAATTGATCCTGCGAGTCCAGCTAACATTCCACTGATAATGAAACTTGCAAGCCCCAGTTGCCAGATTTTTCCACCCTGGTATTTTAACATGATAGGATTTCGGCCTGCTAGGCTTGATAATGTTCCAAAGGAGGTTCGGTTGACGAGTAACCAGCCAAATATTCCCACGGCTATGGTAATAGCTATTATGGTTGGCGATACGCCATTTGCATCACTAATTCTAAATTCAGATGGTAAAATTTTTGTTGATGCCTGTTGGCCAGACCCAGACTGGTCCTTCAGTGGGCCAGATGTTACATAAACAAGAATCAATCCGGCTATAAAATTACTCATCAAGGTTGTAATGACTTCATCAACCCCGTAACGAAGCCTTAGGTATCCCGGCCAAAGTGCCCAAAGTGCTCCTCCGACCATACCTGCAATGATTCCAAGAGGG
This sequence comes from uncultured Albidovulum sp., assembly GCA_964532985.1. Lineage (GTDB taxonomy): Bacteria > Pseudomonadota > Alphaproteobacteria > Rhodobacterales > Rhodobacteraceae > MPNP01. Next base: position 4,733 of record CAZHIL010000004.1, read on the forward strand.
ATTGCAATCGCCGCATGTACCCCTGACATGTATTCTGCAACATAAACAGCACAAATTGATCCCATGTAGAACTGGCCCTGGGCTCCTATGTTGAAGAAACCGCATCGGAATGAAATGCCAACGCCAACAGCAGTAATAAATAATGGCAAAGCCCATCTCAAGCTTTTCTCTAGTGATCTGCTACCAAAAAAAGCTCCCTCCAAAATACTGTTAAACATCAGGATTGCTGAAAAACCTGAAATTTCAAAGATGATACCACATAGGATGGTAGCCAATAAAATGAACACCAGAGGCCTTATGATTATGTCGATTTTTCCAGTCACCCTGAGCTACCCACCATTGCCCGCCCTGTTATCTCCATATCGTAGGGTGGGTTAAGTTCGCAGACAATGCGCCCAGACAACATGACTAGGATTCGATCGCTTATTTCAAATAACTCATCTAGGTCGGATGAGATAAGAAGAACCCCACACCCTCGTGATCTGACACTTTCCAGGGTTGCCCATACAAAATTTGTGGCCCCTATGTCTAATCCTCTAGTGGGCTGGGCTGCAACAATCATCCCGGCTTCATCATTGAGTTCTCGGGAAAGAATAAGCTTCTGACAATTTCCTCCTGAAAGATACGCCGCTTTCTGCTCAGGGACATTATAAGCAACACCCCAATCTGACATGGAAATCTTACACCGTTCTTTGATTTTCATCGGGTTGATCCACCTCAATAGTGGGGCTACAGCCAATTCACTGGCTACCCAATTTTCCCACAACGTACTGGTCAAACTTAGCCCCTCTCTGTTGCGATCAAAGGGAATGATTCTTAATCCAAGCAAACGTCTTTTGGACAAGTTGAGATGGGTGGCCTCCTGCCCGCAAATTTTGATTTTTCCTTTTGATATATTTGAAAGCCCGGCCAAAACTCGTAATAGCGTTAACTGCCCATTTCCTTCAACACCCGCAATACCGACGATTTCATCCTGATCAACTTTAATTGACATGTTCTCCAGACTTACTTCTTGAGCCGTCGTTTCTGTACTTACACCCTCAATTTCCAGAGCATTCTGTTTAACTTTCGGCCGCGTGGAAACAGCATTTTGATCCAATAATTTATTTTCAGTATTCTTATCTGAAATTCTACCAAAGCTTACCTTCAGGTTTTTTGCCCCCATGATCATTGGTGTTAAGCTCTCAGGCTCCGTGTTGTCCAATTCCATTGGTCCATCAATTAATTTACCTTTTCTAAGGACTGTAATTGTGTCGGCAACTTCCCAAATCTCTCTGATCTTGTGTAAAACAAGAACAATTGTTACTCCCGCGTTCCTCAACCTCCTGAGGCGTTTAAAAAGACCTACTATTCCTGATGGTGACAGCACTGCCGTGGGCTCGTCTAAAATTAATATGCTGGCTCTAGAGGAAAGAGCACGAGCAATCTCTACTGCCTGTTGGTGCTCAATTGGCAAGTCTTGAATGTGGTGTCGGGGGTCAATATCCATCTCCAGGGATTCAAGATGTTGCCTCCATCGTTGATTTAAATCTCTCTTTTTGAAGAAACCGACACCGCCACCTGTACTATATTCCAACGCTTCGGCCACTGTAAATGAAGGTGGTAAAGCAAAACTCTGATGGACAAGTTCAATACCAGACGAGCGCGAAGAAGCGACACTGCCTAATATAATTTTCTTGCCATTGATCAATAGAGAGCCCGAATCGGGCTTAACGATACCGGTGATAACCCTGACTAAGGTTGTTTTACCGGCACCGTTTTGCCCGACGACAGCATGAATACCCCCTAAGGGTAAATCAACTGAAATATCCGAGAGTGCAGATATCTCACCAAATGAAACGCTAACATCTCGGCAACTAATCGCTGGAATATCTTTTTGCTCTTTCGTCACAATACTAGAATCTGAATTTCGATTATATTACTCAGATTGATGTGATGAAAGGTACGGTAATAGTTCCGTCAATTATTCCTTCTCGTACTGCCTTGATTTGTGGCAAGGCCTGTTCCGAGGCTTGGACGATTTCTGTTGGACCCTGCTCCATGAACAAAGGTGATCGTTCAAATTCAATTACCTCTGTTCCTATACCAGTAGACACGTGCACTCCACCAGACCACTCTGGATTCAGAGCCGAACTGACCTCATTGTAAAGCGACTGTCCAAAATCAAGATTTACAATACTTATAACGGAAGCAGGACCCAAGGTGTACTGGGCAGGAGAAAGAGCACTTACCATCCTTCCAGGGCTCTCATTCGCCGCTTGGATAATACCACCATCTGTAGCTGCTGCATCAGTCTGGATGTAATCAATTCCATCTAGGTACATCTGAGTAGCTATTTCATATCCCTTGGCTGGGTCTTGGAAAGACCCTGCAAAAGCAGCCTTGACCTCTGCATCAGGATTGACGGAATGTACACCGGCCTTGAGCGCATTGAAATCGGCATTAATGGGAGGGATGCTAATACCACCAATGAAACCGATTTTACCAGATTTACTAACATTTGCGGCGAACACACCGGAAAGATAGCACCCGAGATAATAGTTATACGATACAGTTACAAGATTCTGAATTGGTGGATCGACAGGATCCCCAAACAGTTGTATCCATTTGGTATCGGGGTACTCAGGTGCAACAGCTTTGACCGATTCTGATATTACCGGAAATGTTGAAACAATTATCGAAGAACCTGCATCTCCGAGAGTCCGGAACACTGTCTCGAATGTTGCGGCATCTTGTGCATAGATAGCTCTTTTTTCAAATTCTCGTTCATCAGAAAGTTGATTTAACTTGGCAATCATTGAATCAATTGGCCCACTGTCTCCTGCAGCTTGGGTATGTACCAGAGCAACAAGCCCTTGTTCAGTACTTGCAGCAAGTGGGTGTCCAATCCCAGCAAAAAAAGTCACACCGACCGCAGAAGTGATAAACAATCGTCTATCAATCTTTGAAGCATCAAAAGTATTCATTTTCTTCTCCTTCTCTTCTGGTTAAGCGGTATTAAGCACCGCAATTATTAAAATGATCCGCTTTGGATAAAGTGAATCATGGGGTAGGTGAGAACTCAGCCGGATTCATGATCATTACATCTTGATTCTGGATTGCGTTCAGCTGCCAGACCGAGTTAATGAATGCCGTCCATTCAGGATCCTCGTACATTGACTTCCGCCTGGATTCTCGGTCTGCAAGATTATCATAGGACCAGATTAAGACAGTCCGATGAAGGTTTCCTATTTCGGATACATACAAGCCAACAAACCTGTTCAAATGCCTTTTTTGGATTGGCAGCCCCTCGTTTTTGTACTTTTCCAACCATCCCTCGACTGTTCCGGGTCGGAAAGTGTATGTTCGATGTTCAATAATCATTTTATTCCTTGCTGATTAATATCCTGTCATTGGTCTTCGGTCATGAAAGTGGCTAATTGCTCGCCTATCATGATTGATGGGGCATTCGTATTTCCACTTGTGATTACTGGCATCACAGAAGCATCTGCAACCCGAAGGCCCGATAGGCCGTGAACTCGCAACTCTTCGTCAACAACTGCCATCGCATCGTTCCCCATTCGGCAGGTACCCACCGGATGAAATGTTGTCATAGCAGCTGATCGTAGCCATAAGAGCAATTCATCATCTGATATCTTGTCAGGCCCAGGCGATAATTCCTTACCCCGATACTCATCAAAACAATCCTGACCGATAATGTCTCTTACAATCCGAATTCCAGCAAGAATTCTATTTCGGTCTGATTTGCTGGCTAGATAATTCGGGTGAATAGCTGGCTGCTCTCTCGGATTTGAAGACCTGAGTTTGATCGAACCTCTACTGTCTGGATTTATGGGGCCAACTCTGATGGAGAATCCATGATCAGGCTCCGTCGATTGTCTTTTGAACAAACTTGGAAAATGTAGATTTGCCGTCTTTTCGAGAGCAGGCATGAAATGTAATTGTATATCTGGAGCGACTAGATTTTCGCTGCTCTTTACAAAAGCCCCTGCTTCATAGGGAAAGGTAGTTGCCATTCCCTTCCCCGCTATCATTCCATTAATAACTGCCCAAGTAAGGCGATCAACTCTGAGAGTATTATATAGGGTTATCGGTTTCGTGCATTCATAAGCCAGTACACAATCCACATGATCTTGCAAATTCTTACCAACACCCTCTAAAGGGTGTACAATTTTGATTCCATGCTTTTGCAGTTCATCTTCAGGTCCTACACCAGATAGCATAAGTATTTGCGGTGAATTTACTGTACCAGAACAAATGATTATTTCCTTATTCACCGGAAGTACATCAGGGTTTGAACCGCGAGTAATTTCAATACCAGTGGCATGCCCCTTGTTGATCACTACCTTGTTGACATGGGTATTTGTCATTATAGATAAGTTGGAACGATTCATTATTGGTGCGAGGAAAGCCGTGGCGGTAGAACAACGCTTTCCATTTTTTATCGTAAAGTCAAATCGACCAAAACCTTCCTGTTCTTCCCCATTGAAATCATCATTAACCGGATAACCTGCTTGGCGGCCTGCTTCGATAAAAGTGTCGAATAACTCATTATTGCCCCTTGCGCGACAGACTGCCAATTCTCCATCTTTACCATGGAAATTGTCTTGACGTTGGTAATGATTCTCCGAACGAATGTAGGATTTGAGAACATTTTCATAAGACCATCTGGGCAGTCCTGATTGAGCCCAGCGATCAAAATCATGCCTATTGCCACGTACATAGATCATACCATTAATGGTTGAACTACCTCCGAGTACTTTTCCTCTTGGCCAAAAGAGTGATCGACCATCAAGATGTTCGACTGGTTCTGTATGATAGCACCAATTGTAAATTCCCGAATTAAAGAGTTTTCCCATCATCATGGGTAGTCGAACTAGTGGATTCCTATCTCGACCACCTGCTTCAATCAGAAGTACCGAGCAATCAAGATTCTGAGTCAATCGATTGGCAACAACACATCCCGCTGAACCAGCTCCAACAATGATATAATCATGTGCTGTGTTCGACACCTTATCTACCAATCAATTGGACAAACACCAAATTTCTGCAAGTGCTTGTTGCAGATTATGAAAGGGTTTTCGCAAGCAAGAAATTCATTGAAAAATGCCGGATGTGGTCGTTCGATAATCAGAATCCCATTTTTATCTCTTAAATTGGCCTGTTTTGTAATACTTGCAGCTGATTCCCCTAATGTAATAATTGCAAAACAAGGGTTGGTTAACGCCAAACTTTGAAGAACTGCCAGCATTAGTGGACGCCAAAGGGGAAAATGTCCGTGGGACTGATGAGGATCAACATTAACTCTGAAGCGGCTAAGCGTTAAAGAAGAATTGAGCAACAATACACCCGACTTGACCCATCGATCAGCAATTGAAGATGGGGTTCCAAAGTCAACCTTTCCGGCTTCAATCTCGTTAAGAAATTGTGGCCATTTCTTGAAATCCGAAGCAAGCTCAGATCGATTGAAACGCGATGCTGCAATCTGCAACAGGAAAGTACGAACACTTTTGGAGAACATTTTATCAAGCTCACGCCAGTTCTTGGTATTGCCTGCTTCAAATGCTCGACCCGTTGAGAAGGCAGGGCAGGGATAGGGATCCTGTCCAAGTAGTACACAGCGAACATCTTTCGGGCAAATCCCATCAAAGGCACGAAATATATGTGCTCCTTCTGGTTCTCCTGGAAAACTCCGACCTTTTCTTGATGGGAATATGGGCTCCCAAGGTTCAACCAGTAGGTCAGCTGAAACATCTTCAAAACCCAGTTTCACACTGTCAGTGATAATTCGCCATTCTGGATTGATATCTTCTTCCCAACCTTCAAGGGTTTCTTGCAATGCACTTCTCAAAAGTAGCAAAACATATCTCCTAAACCTATTTTGAATCCAATTTTCATAATTTGACACTAATGTCAAGTTTTTAATTTTTCTTGTTCAGAAATTCTGTACTTTTTGCAATTGAAATTATTCAATTGAACCGGATTGGATCCACAGGAAAATCCGAGAGTATTGACAGCATAAATATTATGCCGATACACTTTATCCCGGACATCATGATCAACAAAATTTACGAATGCCGGCGAAAGCCTTACGTGCTTTAATTCTGGGGATTTTCAAAAGAGTAGTAGAGATTGTATATTCGGACTGATTTGCCCTTTTATCGATAATTTCTAAACCATCTTTCGCCTATCTTGAGGGTTAAGGAAATTCTAACAATAGGTGCTTAATTTACCGATAAGGGGCAATGCCCAAGAATTAATTTTTAATCTTAAATACTCGATTTCAATTAATCCTACTTTGGAAGCCTATTAAATGTTTTGCCCAAAAAATCCCAAACCTCTTCTCAAAGTATATGGAACCATTCAAGAATAGGTGAATTTAATTATTCCCTCAATGTCAATGGATATAGACGTCTCAAGCTCAGCCCACGTTAACGTCAAAAACATGTCATACACATATTTACTCAGAAAAACATGCCAATAAGATTCTTGAATATACCTATATCCTCTACTTCAGGCATAAGTTACAGCACCATGAAACTCCATCAAATAAGTAATCAGGCATGTGACAATTAAACACCGTTCCAAAAAATATCATCTATCGGATTTAGCAGTTACTTGACCTTAGCTTTTGTATCAATAAGGTGTTTTCTGGTCGTGATATTCTTCACATTAATTTAAGCGTTATCAAATTTTTCGAATGTCATGCCGGGTGTTTAGAAATCACACCATATTTTTTGGGACATCAATATACCAACTGTTAAGAGCCATAGAAAAACTGCAAGTATGAAGCAGCCAGTACGTAGAGATTTAGACAAGCCCCAAGAAGCAAGAATCCGTGCACAAAACAAGGCCAAGATTCTCAAGGCTGCTGTTCATCTGTTTGCAACTAAAGGTTTTGATGGCACACGATTGATCGAAATCGCTAATCGTTGTGGACTTCCTAGACCGAACCTTTACTATTATTTCACATCAAAGGAAGGAATCTATACCGCTCTCATTGAACAGGTTATCGAGGGTTGGGATAAGGCTTTCGAGCATATCCGGCCTGATCGGGAACCAAGAGAAGCTATTGAAGCCTATGTTCGTACAAAACTGGAATACTCACGCATGCATCCTGTTGAATCACGCTTTTTTGCAAGTGAAATTCTTCGGGGAGCAAAATTCCTTACTCAAAGGCATCGCAAACACATTAAGGAGGTGACCGATCTACGAGCTGATGTTGTCAAGCAGTGGGTGGACCAGGGAAAAATATCTCCTGTCGATCCTTATCATTTCTTCATCATTCTGTGGTCTTCAACCCAGTTCTACGCTGATTACGGGTCACTAGCGGCAGGCATCATCCGTAAGCAAAAATTATCACGTAAGGATTTCACCGCAGCTGCAGAAACAATTTCTGGAATTGTCCTTGATGGTTGCTGTAACGTCAATACTTCCACATCAAAACAGGAGGACACGCACGATTGAATAACCAGGTGAACGAAAAAATTATGCACACAACAAGTGTAAACTATTCGTAGTTTATGTGGTACTGCCTCAAACTGTTAGGTCCACATTCAGTTTACCCTTTTGAAAAATTAGCAGAAAAGAAATTGCAAATCCTAATCAATATGTGGGTTGCATAATTGCATGGTTTTTTAAACTTTTAACTTCTTAACTTTGTACCTGCCGGATCATAAAAACATGGTTTGGAGACTTCTGCTGGCTCAATGCTGTTCAGGTTTCTTACATTTACCTTCTCGCCTATCCTTGACCTTCCATGATCCAATAATGCCAAAGCGACATATTGCTGATTGATTTCACTCCAGACTGAAGCAGTCACATGACCCTCAACAAACAAATGGTCATCGGATGTAACTAGGGGAGAACCTTCGGCAAATTGAATGTGGGGATCCTTGGATACCAAACCGTCCAATTCCTTGCGTGGCAACTTTGAGGTTCTG
>CAZHIL010000005.1:0-2367 GCA_964532985.1 uncultured Albidovulum sp.
GAATTCAAATAATTTTTCATTACCTATTAGGAAATGAAAAATATAAGATTAGTAAATGGATATAACATTCGAAACTGATAATTTACAGGAATTATGTGAATCAGAAAAAGAATTGAAGAAAACCCATGGTAAAGATAATGCCAAACGTATCAAAACAGCATTGGCCTTACTTAAATCAGTGCCGAATTTGTCTACTGTTTACAGTGTAAAAAAATTTAACCTGCACCCACTAAGTGGAACAAGAAAAGGACAGTTTGCTCTTTATCTCCTTGACTGGAAGAGGCTTGTATTTATACCAAAACCTCCTGTTCCCCGTATGAGAGATGGTGGATTTGACGTGAAAAAGATAACTAAGGTTAACATTTTGGAAATTGTAAACTATCACGGAAAGAAAAACCGAAAGAAATGAAAAATGAGTATCAACAATAATCAATTTGATCCAGATTATGCTGTCCCACCAGGGTGGCTTCTTGAGATCACATTAGAGGATAATGATTTTTCACAGGCAGAATTTGCAAGAAGGTGTGGCCGTAGTCCCAAACTAATAAGTGAGATAATTTCAGGTAAAGCCCCTATTGATACTGAAACAGCGATTCAATTTGAAAGGACAACTGGAATAGTTGCAGAAATATGGAATCAGATGGAATCTAATTATCGAAGCCATCTTGCTTTGAAAAAGGAGGCTGATATTGCTGAGAATTGGCAAAAATCATTCCCGACTAACGAACTAGTTAAGCGAGGATTTTTTACCAAGCCAGAGTCTAAAATTGATACCGTTTCAAAACTTCTTAAATTTTTTGCGGTAGGTTCAATCGCTGGTTGGAATAATCGTTATGGCGATTTGAGCGTATTATATAGACATTCAAAGAGTTTCGGGAGTGATAGAGCAGCTTTGGCAACATGGCTTAGAATTGGTGAAATCGAAGCCTATTCTCAGGACTGCGAAGACTACGATAAGAGTAAATTTTTGCAAGCTGCAAAGAACATACGTGGATTAACAAGGCAACCTATTGAGAAAAACCTGAAAAAAATAATAAAAACATGTAATCAAGCTGGTTTAGCATTCGTACTAACACCCCCTTTACCAAGAATTGCCCTCAGTGGCACAGCCCGATGGTTAACTCCTCGAAAGGCGATTATTCAGGTTACTGGTAGACACAAAACCGATGATCATTTTTGGTTTAGTTTTTTCCATGAAGTTGCCCATATATTACTGCACAGCAAGAAAACAGTATTTACTGATGAATTGGGAAATAATGTTGAAGAATTGGATTCATTGGAAGTTGAGGCTAACGAGTGGGCTTCAAAATTTCTTATTCCAAGCAAAAACTGGGATGAACTGATAAAATATTCGACTTATGATCAGGTTGTGATCAAGAAATTCGCAAGAGAAATTGGAATCGCTCCAGGTATAGTTGTTGGGATGCTGCAACATAATAAACTGATTCCTTGGAAGAGATTGAATTCTTTAAAGCAAAAGATTGAAATCGAAAAGCTCAATCAATTTAAGTGAACCAGCATTCATAGAAAGAAATATATAAAGTCTGGATTTAAAAACCGAAATTTGTTGATCGGTTGTTCTGTATCTTCAGTAACATAAATCTTATCATAAAATCTAATCTATTTCACACTATTGAAATTTTTTGTTTCATTTCAGCATGATCTAGCAGTTAACCCTTCATAATGCCCACTCTAACCAATTTTGATTTTTCGCATGATGGCTTTTGGCCTAGAATCCATAGGAAAAAATGGTGGCTGGGTCGAATGACAAACCTGGTTGTTTCGTCACCACCTGAAGATTTCAAGCCAAACTTGTTCCTTGCCAGATTGCATGGATCGGAAAAAGCAGGTCAGGCACTACTTCAAAACAGATTCCTGTTTGATGGAGAAAGGGTTGTCTTTAATGACTCGACTTTTTGGTCTATTGCTGCAAAGAATCCCAAGTTGCAGGTAAGGTTGCACAGTTTCCAATGGTTGGGTGATTTGGCATCGGTTGGTACGGTCGAAGCCAAAAACATGGCCCAGAAGTTAATCCAGGAGTGGTTAATCACATTTGGTAGTGGCAAGGGCTTGGGTTGGGCTCCTGAAGTTGTCGGGCGGAGGTTAACCTGGTTGTTGAGAAACCATTGGATATACCTGACTGATGGAGATAAGGATTTTGAGAGGAGTTTTACGGGTTCCATTCAACATCAGTACTCGTATCTGAATTATTTTCTGAGTTCCGTAAAGGATCCGATTTTACGTGTAGAAGCAATAATGGGGTTAATCCATGCAGGTTTCTTCCTTAGGAAAAAGCAGAGCGAAATGGATGGTCTGTATCAACGGCTGTCCAGGGAGATCGAAAAACAATACCCAGAGGATGGCAAC
>CAZHIL010000006.1:0-3499 GCA_964532985.1 uncultured Albidovulum sp.
AACAGGATTTTCCACCCGAGCGGCGTTTTTGGTTTGAACCCGCTTTTCATGAAGGCCAATCGGCCCTTTTGCACAAACAGCCGGACAATATTTATCGCATTGATCTTCAACTGGGATGGGATGCAGACCCTGAGCTGGAAAAGCAGCCGGAAAGGGTAATTCCCCGCATCAGAAAAGTTGTGGGCACCAGTGATTTCAAAATAGATTGGGTATCCGTTTATACTTTTCAATGCCGTCGACTGGAGAGGTTTGTCCATGGCCGGGTCATTTTCGCAGGAGATTCCGCACATGTTGTTTCCCCATTCGGGGCCAGGGGTGGAAATGGTGGATTGCAGGATGTGGATAATCTGGGTTGGAAACTGGCAGCAATCATCAAGGGTAGATCTCCCGAATCTCTGCTCGAAACATACAATGACGAAAGAGTATACGCTTCCGATGAAAACATTGCACATTCAACTAGAACAACCAAGTTCATGACACCATCCGATGATGTTGAGAGGATGTTTCGGGATCAGCTTTTCAAATTGACAAGGGTTGCATCTTTTGCCAGAAACTGGATCAATCCCGGTCGATTGTCGGTTCCGGCAGTCTATCCCGGATTCAGTGATCCGGCACCCGAATTGCCAATGATTTCGAGACCTGGTTCAGTTGCACCCGATGCTCGCCTGGATGATGGTACATGGCTACTCGACAAGTTTGGCAAATATGTGACCTTATTCGGAATCGATACCGAAATCCCTGAGATTGACGGGTTGAGTAAGATATGTGTGACAGCCAATGAATTTATCCGGACCAGATACCTTGGTGAGAATGAGCAGGCAATATATCTTATTCGACCGGATCAGATTATTGCCAGTAGGTGGCTTGAAGTCAAACCAACACACCTAAGACATGAAATCAATCGTATTTGGGGATTGGATCAATGAGGTCAAAAGCAAGTAAACAACCACAAACCAGTGTGGATGAAATCTACCAGAACCTGTTGGAGGCTTTTGAGGCGGTTGATGAATCACAAAGAATGGAATTTGCTATTATGGTTATAATTTCCCTTTGCGATCAAGTCAGGGATAATGAAAAAATTTCCGAAATCCTAAATACCTGTCAGCAGGCACTGGAGAAGGAAGATTGACCGAAAACCCTGCGGCACCAGATTTCCAGTTGGAGAAGAAATATATTCTGGCAGGACACAAGGTCGTTGTAGGTGTTGATGAAGCCGGAAGAGGTTGTATCGCCGGCCCGGTAACAGCCGGAGCAGTCATGTTCAGGACAGAAGATTTTCCAGTAGATCTTGATGATTCGAAAAGGTTGACACCCCTCCAAAGAGCTAGGATTTACGAAGAGATCAAGGAAAAGGCAGTCATATCCTTTGTTCATGTCTCCGTAGAGGAAATCGAAAGGATCAACATTCTTCAGGCTTCGTTGAAAGCCATGGTTCTTGCTGTTGAAGAACTTCCGGTTACACCGGATCTCCTCCTTGTTGATGGCAATCGATTACCATCCAACCTGCCCTGCAAGGGTCTAGCGGTTGTCAAGGGTGATCAGAAATCACTTTCCATTGCTGCTGCCTCGGTTGTGGCCAAGGTAAACAGGGACAATCTCATGAAGCGGTTGGCCAGGGAAGAACCCCATTACAAATGGCATACCAACAAGGGTTATGGAACAAGGGAGCATTTGGAGGCACTTGAGCGATTCGGGCCTTCTAGACATCATCGCCAATCGTTTCTTCCCTTGCGACGTTTGTTCAGTGATTAGAACAAACCTCTTTGGGCAAGATTAGCCTTACACATGATACTGGCAGGGGTGGAGGGGCTCGAACCCCCGACACCCGGTTTTGGAGACCGGTGCTCTACCAACTGAGCTACACCCCTTTACCGGTGAGAATAGGAAATAGGTATCAAATGTTAAAGTTTAAGGGGTTTCATTAAACTTGTATCATCAAGCCTTGTGAAAATTTCGCCTACGTGAAACCTATTCTTGTTGCATACGAAAACTCACCAGATTACCAACATCAATCGGATCTGTACTGGTATTGCCTTCATAAATCTGAACTTCACTGATATCCGGCCTGGTTATTTTCCCCTTTTCAAAGACATTTTCAAAAAAATCCCCGAAGCCTTCATTTTGAAAATGAAGTGCATTGATACCTATGACACAAAAGGCCCCGGGTCTTGCCAACATCAGGCATACTTCCAAGGTTTGGGGTCCTAAATGGCCAAGTGTGAATGTTCCACAACTGATCAAACCACCATACTTTCCGATCTTGTCATTTATGGGCCTGGTTAGGTCAGCAACCTGCAGATTCCTGTAAATACGTTTTTCCCTGGCCTTGCGAAGCATTTCCGGGGAAATATCAAACCCGTCAATAACCATGTTCTTCCCAGCAAAATGTTCTCCAACTAGTCCTGTTCCACAACCTAGATCTGCAATGGGTTGGTCATTCTTGTCTGATATTTCTAAAAAATGCTTAGCTACGATTTGCGGATATATGTATTGGTGTTCGACTACGAACTCATCGTCATATGATTGGGCCATCCGGTCATAATATTCGACATGGTTTGCCGGTTTTCCCAAATTATACGCATCTCCAAGATCCAGTTTGCTGTTTTTATCGCTCTTGCCCATGATTGTTGTACCAAATATCGGTTAAGCAAAATCTGGTTTACGAGAATACATTTTTCGTGGGGAAGCCATAAGGTGCCTTCAATCCCATACTTCCACGCTTGCCAACCCACTTTTCAATTTCCTTGGCCTGACGAGTCTTGCCCCTGGGATCTTTCCAGAATAACCCTTCCTCCAAGGTAAAGGTTTTTATATCCGACAAGCGGGATTTTGGAAATTTCTGAAGTCGAACACCAGTACCCTTGGCCTGTACAGGAATTTCCGACAGGGGAACAACGAGCATCTTCCGATTTGCTCCTACAAGGGCCAGGTGATCACCTTCACACGGAACACATGATTTTCCAATATCACCTTTCTTGAGATTCAAAATCTGTTTTCCAACCTTTGTAGAAGCAAGAACTTCGGTTTCATCCACAATAAATCCGTAACCTGTCTCTGAGGCCACGACCAATTGGCGTTCGGGATTGTGGAATAACAGGGCCTGTATTTCGATTTCGTTGGGAAGGTCCAGCATCAGGCGAATGGGTTCGCCCAATCCCCTGCCTCCGGGAATGGATGAAGCCGCAAGAGAGTAGAACCTGCCATTGGATCCAAAAATGACCAATTTGTCAGTCGATTGGCCGTGCAGTGCAAATTTCAATGAATCACCATCTCGGAATTTGAAATCTTGATCAAAGGGTACATGCCCCCTATAAAGCCTGATCCAGCCCAGTTCGGAACAAATGACTGTAACGGGTTCGCTCTCAATCACATCATCCAGTTCGAAATCAATCGCATCGGACATGTCTGAAAAACCGGTCCTTCTCTTGCAAGCGGGATTTTTTGCAAAAATGGTTTTTATCTGCTTTAGTTCATCGGTGATTTTGTTCTTCTGCAATTC
>CAZHIL010000007.1:0-3057 GCA_964532985.1 uncultured Albidovulum sp.
GATCAGGGGTGGTGCCAGAGCAGCATTTCCTATGCCAATCATGCCATTGTCTGCAACCACTTCGCAGGTAAGCCATTGATGAAACCGAAAGCTAGCCATCGAATCTTCACTTGAAGGCAAGGCATCCGTAGCGGAAGTACAAAAGTTGGCTTTTGGTGGAACTGTGGGTCCAACCCAATTCCAAACCCTTGTTCTGATTTCATTAATCTTGACCATTGTTTACAACCTATGTCCTTAATTGCTTGATGCGGCTCCATATCGGTTTGCCAAAAAGTGCCAGGAAAGTCAAAACCAGGAAAAAGAGGGTCAGAGGCCTTGTAGGTAGCAACCACCATTGTTCCTTGAGCATGACCATCGACTGACCAAATCTCTGTTCAAGAATTTCACCAAGGATCAGACCGATGGCCAACGGAACTACCGAAAAGCCATATCTGCGCATGAAATAACCCAGAACTCCAGAACCAAGAGCTACCCATACATCCATCATTGACTGGTCAAGGGCATAGGCACCAACGACTGAAAAAATAAATACACACGGCCAAAGTATTTGAACTGGAACAAGGGTTACCCTTGCAAAAATCTTGGCACCGTATAGCCCGACTCCAAGAAACAGCAAATTGACGAACATCATTGACCAGAATATCGAGAAGGCAAAATCCGATTGTTCGGTAAACATTGTGGGGCCAGGACGAAGCCCATGAACCATTAAGCCAGCAAGAATGACAGCGGCTGTCGGGCTTCCCGGAATACCCAATGCCAGAGTTGGAACCATCGCTCCACCCGTAGCAGAATTGTTGGCCGCTTCAGAACCCGCTATACCTTCGATTGCTCCCTTGCCAAATTCTTCCGGGGTCTTGGACCACCTCTTGGCCTCATTGTAACCAATCATCGAAGCGACAGTTGCACCTTCGGCAGGTAGAATGCCGATGAAGGTTCCAATCCCGGTGGAACGCAATATGGTTTTCCATACCTTGATATAATCTGCCTTGGATGGCAATTTGATTGCCTTAAGTTTGATTCTTTCCAACCCTTCCTGACTATTTGATATCTGTACCAGCATTTCCGAAATACCAAAGACACCTATCATTACCGGTACAAACCCGATGCCGTCAGACAGCACCGACATGTCAAACGTGAATCTCTCGACTCCAGTCATCAAGTCTATTCCAATTGTTGAAACCAAAATGCCCAAACAACCGGCCAAAATATTTTTTATTGGTGAACCCCCTCCTATGGTTGCCAGCATGGAAAGGCCAAACAGGGTTAGGGCAAAATATTCCGGTGGGGCAAAACTATAGGCTGCACGAGCCAGAAGTGGTGCAGCCAACATCAAAACAATGACACTGCAAACACCTCCTATGGTTGAGGCAACAACAGCCAGCCCCAAAGCTCGCCCCGCTTCTCCCTTCTGGGCCAGAGGGAAGCCATCCAAACAGGTTGTTGCACTTGCCGATGTACCCGGAGTATTGATCAAAATAGCCGTGATCGCTCCGGCAAATGTTGCCGAGCAGTATATTGCCGTCAATACAGCTATGGCGGCGACAGGTTCCATGGTTATGGTGAATGGTAGTAAAAGTGCCGCACCGGTTGTGGCATTCAAACCGGGCAAAGCTCCAATGATGACCCCGCCAAGAGTGGCCGCAATCAGAAGCACAACCAGGGATGGGTCTGCCAGAGCCAATAGGCCGGTAATGAAAGAATCCATCTAACCGTACCACAAATTGGTCAGGAAACCACGTGGAAAACGAACTTCAAACACCTGATCAAACAGGAAAAAGACCCCTATGGGTACAAGAAAACCCACAATAAGGAAGGTATACCAGTTTCGCTTTTTCCAAAGCAGGGTCAATCCTAGGCAAGAAACGGTTAAGGCAAAAAAGAAATCAAATTGCACCAAAAGTACAAAAACGCCGATCATTCCAAAAGCCATAAGGGTTGGATTATGGATTCTTTCGGATACCCTTATGGGATCCTTCCAGACAATTAGGGCTGTTAGCCCTACCATCAGGGCAATCAGAAGTTGTGGGAAATCAGATGGTTGTATGCCTCGCTTGAGGATTGGTGGCATACGGGCAAACTCGGTAGTCAACCAATATGTAAATCCGCAAAATATGAGAATCACCAGGGGAACCAACCATGTTTCTAGAGTGGCTCCCCTGATGTTTTGTTTTAAATCACTGTCCACAAGTATAATTCCAAATCAGGACGGTGAGTTAACTATGTCTACTCAATGAAGCCAAGTTCACGCAGAGCCGATTCCATGTCGGTAATCATGGTTGAAATCTGGTTACCCCAGACCTCTGAACCAGCGACCGAGGTTGAATCAAGACCTACAGAAGTAAGGTAGCCCTGATAAATACCGTGACTCATTGCCGTGATTAGCGATTCCTCGATTTTCTGAGCAACATCATCAGGTGTATCTGCATGTACCACAAAACCACGGACTGTCGAGAAACTGACAGGGATACCCATCTCCTTGGCTGTGGAAACATCAGGCAGGGCAGCCATTCTCTGATCTGCCAGGACAACGATTGGACAGATATCGCCAGCTTCTATCTGGCTCACGGCCTCGGCCAGGTTCAATACACCCACATCAACTGCGCCAGCAATGAGTTGGGTTGCAAGTTCACCACCTCCATCAAAAGGCAAAATTGTTGGAGTGGCCATACCACCCTTCAAGGTAAACATGAAAGCAGAAACATCATCAATGTTTGCGACATGGGTAGTACCATAGGTAAGGCCGGAATCCATCTGTGCTGCGACAAAATCCTCGGCACTTCCATATACACCACATCGAACCATCAGAATTTGAGGATCATCTGTACCTCTTGCGATTGGCCGGATGTCTTCAAGTTTCATGTCGGTATTGCCCTTGGCCAATTCAGCAGCATGACCAATGGTAAAGGTTAGTATGGTATAACCATCGGCCGGAACAGTTAGGTAATAATCCATGGCAGCTGAGCCACCACCACCTCTCTTGTTGACAACCACCATATCCTGACCAAGTACACGTCTTGCACGCAACATCATCATACGGGTGGTAACGTCGGTTCCACC
>CAZHIL010000008.1:0-4406 GCA_964532985.1 uncultured Albidovulum sp.
GGTAAGAGAAGCACCATATAGAAGCAAGCCTGAAGACAATGCCCCCAGGACAAAATACTTCAAACCCGCCTCGGTTGATTTCGAATGGTTCCGATGGAATGCGGCAAGCACATAGAGTGACAATGATTGCAACTCTATTCCCATATACAACACCATCAACCCATGGGCCGAAACCATGACCATCATACCTAGAACGGCAAATACCACCAGTATCGGGAATTCGAACTTGAGAATTCTTTCCCTGTCAAGGTAATCCCGGCTTAACAGGAGAACAACTGCCGAGGACAGGGCTATGACCACTTTCGCAAATCGCGAGAAACCATCATCGACAAAGGCCCCGCCAAAGGCCTGCTTCGTTCCTGTGGTTGCCAAGCCAATCCAAAGGCTTAACCCTACCAGAAAAATGCTCGTCAGCCATACCAGAGCCGTTCCAGTCTTCTGGGTATTCGAGAATACAGCCCACATCAGAGCAGCCAAACCGTAGGATGCCAGTACCAGTTCAGGTAGTATCGTTGTCAGATCACTTGGAAACATATCAATACACTAAAACTATAAATTCATCATTTCGGTAAGGCAGCAAGGACATGATTTTTCAATTCCATGACTGCAGGACCTGTAATGTCAGTAACCAGAGAGGGATAAACGCCCAAAAGAAGAGTCATGACGATCAAGGGTGCAAATACGAGTTTCTCCCTATAGCTCAAATCCCGAACCCCGGCCAAGGAGGCCTTGACCAGATCACCAAGAACAACTCGCCTGAATACCCACAAGGCATAGGCGGCCGTGAGAATGACTCCGGTAGCAGCAAAAAAGGCAGCCCAAGTATTGACCTGAAAGATTCCCGCCAGGGTCAAAAATTCACCAACAAAACCACTTGTACCAGGAAGACCCACATTGGCAAGGGTGAAGAACATGAAACCAAGGGCATAAACCGGCATTTTTATTACCAACCCCCCATAATCAGCTATTTTTCTGGTATGCATCTGGTCGTAAACAACTCCAACACAGAGGAACAAGGCACCTGAGATCAGCCCATGCGACAGCATCTGGAAGATGGCCCCTTCAAGGCCTTGGTGGGTAAACGAGAAAATTCCGATGGTGACAAACCCCATATGGGCAACAGAAGAATAGGCAATCAGTTTTTTGATATCCTCCTGCATCATGGCAACCAGCGAGGTATAGATGATGGCAATGACACTGAGCCAAATCACGAAATCGGCGAAAATTTCTGAAGCGATGGGAAACATGGGCAGACTGAATCGAAGAAAGCCATAACCACCCATTTTCAGAAGGATTGCAGCCAGAATGACCGATCCCCCTGTTGGTGCCTCGACATGAGCATCCGGTAACCAGGTATGAAAGGGCCACATCGGCAATTTGACTGCAAAGGAAGCAAAAAAGGCCAGCCATAACAGGGACTGGATGCCACCAATCAGGTCCCAGCCTAGAATCAAGAGAGGCAAATGGGAAAATTCGTGGGTAAGGAGTACCTCTATATCAGTGGTTCCGGCATCAACCCACATGTAGACCATTGCGATCAGCATCAGGATGGAACCGAGAAGCGTATACAGAAAAAACTTGAAGGTTGCATAGAGTTTCCGTTCTCCACCCCAGATGCCAATAATCAGGAACATGGGGATCAGACCTGCTTCAAAGAAAAAGTAAAACAGTACCAGATCAAGGGAACAAAATACCCCGATCATGAATGTTTCCAAAACCAGAAAGGAAATCATGAATTCCTTGATTCGATGCTCTACCTTCCAACAGGCCAGCACGGTAATCGGCATTAGGAAGGTTGTCAGGACAATGAACAGGACACTGATGCCATCAACCCCCATTTTGTATCTGAGACCAAGTAGCCAGGTATATTCCTCGACAAACTGAAATCCTTCCGCTTCAGGTTCAAAGCCCAAAATCAGAAACAGGGAAATCAGAAAGGTTGCCCCTGTTGCGACCAAGGCCAAAAACTTGATGTTCTTGGCTGCAGCTGCTTCCTCCCCCCTGATGAAAAACATCATGATCAGAGCAGCGATAAAAGGGGTAAAGGTAATTACCGTTAGGAGGTTATTCATGCTCAATGACCTCCGAACAGTACAACATAGACAACTATTGCGCCCATCCCCAACACAATCATCAAGGCATAATGGAACAGATAACCTGATTGCAACCTGACTGCCAGTTGGGTCAATGCTGGTACGCTGCGTTTGGCAACAAGATGCAGAACACCGTCAATGGTTTTGCCATCACCTACCTTCCAAAGGAAAGTTCCTAACCACTTGGCTGGTCTGACCAAGGTTGTTTCGTATATTTCATCAAAATACCACTTGTTAAGCAGGAATAGGTAAAGGGGTCTTTGAGATCTCGCCAGTGCAACAGGTAAATCCGGGGACTTGATATAAAACAGCCAAGACAATCCAAATCCCAATAACATGGCAATAAAAGGTGAGGCCTTGACCCAGCCCGGGACATAATGGGCATCATGAAGTACATGGTTATCAGCCCCGACATAAACTGAAGGTCCAAAGAACTCCTCCACATAATAACCAAAAAACTCCGGATACCACAGCATTCCCGCAAAGACCGATCCCAAAGCCAGAACAATCAGGGGTATCAGCATTGACCAAGGAGATTCGTGAGCATGGGAGTGGGTCTCTTTGTCACCCCTCCCTGCTCCGAAAAAGGTCATGAAAATCAAGCGCCAGGAGTAGAAACTTGTCATCGCGGCAGCAATCAGCAAAAGAATGAATGCCATCAGACCTGCTTCACTGGCTGCTGCAAAAGTTGATTCAACAATAGCATCCTTAGAGAGGAATCCGGCAAAACCGATCTGGGTCAAGGGAACCCCGAAACCGGTTATGGCCAATGTACCAATCACCATGGTCCAGAAGGTAATCGGAATCTTTGAACGCAATCCACCATAATTGCGCATGTCCTGTTCATGATGCATTGCATGGATTACCGAACCGGCACCCAAAAACAGCAATGCCTTGAAAAAAGCATGCGTAAACAGATGGAACATGGCGGCTTGGTATACTCCTACTCCGGCGGCAGCAAACATGTAACCCAACTGGGAACAGGTGGAATAAGCTATGACCCGTTTGATGTCATTCTGGACCAATCCCACACTAGCTGCAAAAAGGGCAGTGATAGCACCAATGATGGTGATTAATGCTAGTGCGACGGGTGCAAATTCATAGAGAGGGGACATTCTGCAAACTAGGAAAACACCAGCTGTTACCATCGTGGCTGCATGGATCAATGCCGAGACGGGGGTCGGGCCTTCCATCGCATCCGGTAACCAGGTATGCAAAAAAAGCTGCGCTGATTTACCCGCGGCACCGACAAACAAAAGAATACCGGTAAGCTCGGCAGCATTGACCTCCATCCACAGGAACCCAATGGTTCTTTGGGACAAGCTCTCGGCTTGGGTAAAAACGTCATCAAGAAGGACTGAGCCGGTAAGGGCAAACAGAGCAAATATGCCCAAGGCCATCCCGAAATCACCAACCCTGTTGACGATAAAGGCCTTGATGGCTGCAGCATTGGCCGAAGGTTTACGATAATAGAAACCAATGAGCAGGTAGGAAGCGACACCGACGCCTTCCCAACCGAAAAACAATTGTATCAGATTGTTTGATGTAACCAGGGCCAGCATTGCAAAGGAGAAAAAGGAAAGATAAGCGAAGAAACGGGGTTTGTAACTCTCATTTTCCTTCCACTGCGGATCTCCGTGCATATACCCGACACTATATAGGTGAACAAGGGCCGAAACAGTGGTTACCACGACCAACATCACACAGGTCAATCGGTCCAGCCTTATCGACCAGTTGGATATGAAATTGTCACTTTCGATAAAGGTAAATATCTGGGTTACTTGGGTTTCACCATTGAAGGTAAAGAAAACAATCCAGCTCAACACAGCCGATAAAAACAGCAGGCCCGTGGCTGAATAGATTGCTATCCTTTCACCATAGAGATGATGACCGAAACCACTTAATACGGCACCCAGCAAGGGGCTGAAGAGAATGATCAATTCCACTTTACTACCCCTTCAACAGACTGACATCATCAACGGAAATAGACTTCCTGTTGCGGAAGAAACAGACCAGAATGGCCAAACCGATTGCCGCTTCGGCAGCAGCAACGGTCAAAACGAACATGGCGAATACCTGGCCAACCAAATCCTGGAGATAGACGGAAAATGATACCAGATTGATATTGACGGCCAGTAAAATCAATTCGATGGACATCAGGATGATGATTACATTCTTGCGATTGAGGAATATTCCAAATACCCCTGTCACAAAAAGGGCTGCAGCAACGACAAGGTAATGTTCAAGTCCGATCATGACAGCCCCTTTCCAGAAGGAACATCCTCAAGTGAAACGGACTTTGCGGAATCACGA
>CAZHIL010000009.1:0-4811 GCA_964532985.1 uncultured Albidovulum sp.
GGTATGGGTACACAGGTGGGATTTTCATTTTTCGGTGAATATTCCCTTGTGGATAAATCCATGAATTTTGAGGGTACGGTTGCACCCCTCAGGGTTATTACCACACTGATCAAGATTGTTAACCCGATCAGTTTCCTAATACCTCGGCGAATCTCCGGAGAGATTGGTACATTTGATTTTACCCTCAAGGGCACACTATCCGAACCGGACTTTAACATTGAACCAACTTCCATTATTAATCCCAACAATTTAACAGGCTTCCTCTTTTTGAGTATTGCCCCCTGAACCCTGTCATTACCATGGATCTAAATTATTTTGATTATGAGCTTCCTGAACCCCTAATTGCGCAAAATCCTGTAAATCCACGAAGTTCCTCTCGATTGCTCGTATCACACATGAACAGGATCGTTGATGCCGAATTCACGGATCTACCTTCTTTTCTGAATGAAGGGGATCTACTGGTTGTTAACAATACCAAGGTATTTCCCGCTCTGCTGGTTGGGCACAAAATGAAATCCGAAACCACTTCTGCCGTCAAGGTTCCCGGGGCAAGAATATCTCTTAACCTTGATTCTCAAAACCGGGATGGAACCTGGTCCTGCCTTGGAAAACCAATGAAAAAATTGCGAATCGGTGATGTCGTTCGATTTGGCATGAACATCAAGGGTAAAATTGTCATGATTGATGGCAGATGGTGCGAGATTGCCTTCAATCTACAAGGCGAAGATTTTTTCAGGGAAGTACAAGCAATAGGTCATACACCCCTTCCGGGCTATATTACTGCCCTGAGGCCTGAGTTGCCTGCTGATCAAACCGATTATCAATCCTATTTTGCTCGGCAAACCGGAGCAGTGGCTGCTCCCACGGCATCACTTCATTTTGACAAAAAGATTGTTTCCAAGCTATTGCAAAAAGGTATCAAATTTACTGAACTAACACTTCATGTTGGTGCCGGGACCTTTCTACCGATGACTTCAGAAAGAATTTCGGATCATAAAATCCATGGTGAGTGGGGCAGTATAACACAATCTGTTGTTGATGAGATTCTAACTGCCAAAAGAAAAAACAAGAGAGTAATTGCTGTTGGTACAACATCTCTCAGGTTGATTGAAACTGCTGCTAGGAGTGGTCGGATTGAAGCTTGGGAAGGTGTGACGGATCTTTACATAACTCCGGGATTTGTGTTTAATGTTGCCGATGGATTGTTGACCAACTTTCACCTCCCAAAATCTTCCCTACTAGTACTCGTTGCCGCATTTGTCGGTGGCAAGAAAATGAAAGAGATTTACCATCACGCAGTTAACAATGAATATCGCTTCTTGTCATATGGTGACAGTTCCCTGCTTCTCAATTCAGCCTAGGGTTTGTTCAAACATTTCAAATAATGTTATATCGTTGACGAATATCATTTGCCATCTCCTGTAGGACCTCTGCATCTTCTTCCTTTTTGTAACGGACAATATCCTCTTCGGTCGTTGCATCCACCTTGGCATAAACTATCCTGCCCTTGGGAAAGGTAGAAGGATCATTGGGATCAGCCTTGAACCTGATTTTCCCCATAGTATTGTATCTCTTCTGTTGGTTTTCCTAGCTGTATGATAAATTAGGTTTTACCCTTCATCGCGTAGATACGAGCTAAGCGCGATCTTAAATCATGCCATTAACACGGAACCGGTCTTCCTTATAATCATAACCAATCACCTTATGTGGTTCAGATAAGATCCGGTTCGCATAACCAAAACCAAATCCTCGTTCGGAGAGAACATTACAGTATTTTGTGCCATTCCAATCGAACTCCATGGACAATTCTAATGGTTCTTTGTTCTATTGAGTCAATTATATTGATTTACCGGTGTGCGAGCCGGGCAGTAAGGGTAAAAAAATATTGCTTCATTATCCCTTTTAAATCAAAGATGAAATTCCAATATTCGGATTTTTTCGAAAGGAAATGTGATGTTGGCAATTCTGGGGCAAATTTGGGCTTTGCTCATTGGAATCTTCCTTTTGATGGTAGGGAATGGAATCCATGGTACACTCATCGGCATCAGGGGTGTACAGGAAGATTTTTCGACCTTGGAACTTTCCATTATCATGTCAGGATATTTCATAGGATTCCTGTTTGGTTCAAGATTAACCCCTCACATGATCTTACGTGTGGGTCACGTTAGGGTATTTGCTGCCTTGGGTTCCCTGATTTCTGCAGCATTGATTCTGTTTGCCCAATTTCCCTATCCCTGGGTTTGGTTCATCCTCAGAGTTTTGATTGGGGTTGGTTTTTCAGGTGTTTATGTAGTTGCTGAAAGTTGGCTCGATGAAAGCTCAACCAATGAGAACAGGGGAAAAATCCTGGCCATCTACATATCCATTCAAATGTTCGGTATTATTTCGGCACAGGTGTTATTCAATTTTGCCGATACCACCGGGTTTTTGCTCTTTGTGATTGCCTCGGTCCTGGTTTCCCTGTCCTTCACACCGATATTGCTTTCGGTATCTCCAACCCCACGGCTGGAGGCAACAAGGCCCATGAAGATTGCCCAGTTGTTTAATGTCTCACCACTAGGAGTGGTTGGGGCCTTCTGTCTTGGTGCTGTATTTTCGGCATTGTTCGGCATGGCAGCGGTTTATGGTGCCAGAATAGAAATGTCACCCTCGGAAATTGCCCTCTTTGTCAGTATGATTTACCTTGGCGGATTGGTCATGCAGTATCCAATCGGGTACATTTCGGATAGAATGGATCGAAGGAAATTGATTCTCATTGTTGCGGGTATCTGTACGGGCTTTGCCTGTATTGGTGTGTTTACAGGTTTCTACCTGACAATACTGCTGGTAGTTACTTTTGTAATCGGAGCTACAACCACTCCCTTGTATTCACTCATGATTGCCTATACCAATGATTATCTGGATGTAAGTGACATGCCAGCTGGTGCAAGTGGTTTGATTTTTGTCAATGGTCTGGGAGCAATCAGTGGTCCCTTTTTGGTTGGTTGGATCATGGATTTCATTGGTCCCCACGGCTTCTTCATTTACATATCTCTCACCATGGCATTGCTGGCAATATTCTGTACATTCAGAATGACCGTTCGCCAGCGACCGGATCTCACTGAAACAATGTCCTACACTCCCATTAGCCCTACTTCAACTCCTGTTGCAGTGGATATGGCCCAGGAACATGCAATTGATCAACAATCAGAGGAATAGTCTCATTATGAATCAGAGATGTGATTACCGAAACATAAAAATTACAATAAAATTAAATTTAGATTAATTTATAGGAGATTTAACGCGGAGTTCCTAAATTTAATTTTGAATAAAATTTACTGAATATCAAATAAGGACAGGTTACCTTCATGTTGCAACGAACCAATGTACAGAATAATTTTTCTGCATTGGTATTGAATGCAGATTATCAACCATTGTCCTATTTCCCGTTGTCCCTATGGTCATGGCAGGAGGCCCTGAAGGCCGTATTCCTAGACAGGGTAAACGTGGTCTATGAATACAACCAAGTTGTTCAATCACCTTCAACAACCTTCAGGTTGCCATCAGTTATTGCCCTCAAGGAATATATTCGACCCCAGAAAAGTGTTGCATTCACAAGATTCAACCTTTTTCTCAGGGATGAATTTACCTGTCAATACTGCAAGAATACAGGTAATCTTACATTTGACCATGTCAAACCGATTTCAATGGGTGGTATCACTTGTTGGGAGAATGTCGTAGCAGCCTGTCAGGAGTGCAATTTCAAGAAGGGTTCAAAGTCCCTGAAACTTGCTGGCATGGAACTGCGTAAGAAACCTCTTGAGCCGACCAATCAGGAATTGAGAAATACCGGAAGGAAATTTCCACCCAACTACCTGCATGAAACCTGGATGGATTTCCTGTACTGGGATATTGAACTGGAACAGTAAATCCGGATTGATTTCAGTACATTAGGAAATTTGACCTGCTTCTGATTGTTCAGAAGCAGGGATCTGAATAACAAGATCCATCTCATCAAGAACTTCCTGGGGTAGGTGGCATTTAATTTGAAGTCCGCCCGAAAGGGTTCGCATTTCAGGGACTACCTTTTCACAAAAATTGCCTTCAACCTTGTGCTTGTGCATGCACCTTGTCTGGAAAGGGCAACCAGAAGGAGGATTGAGGGCTGATGGTATTTCACCTTCTAGGACGATGTGCTTTTTCGACACGCTGGTGTCGGCGATCGGGACGGCAGATAGTAGGGCTTCGGTATAGGGATGATAGGGAGGTGAAAAGATTTGATCCGTTGAGCCCATTTCAACAATATGTCCCAGATACATGACCAGAACTCTGTCGGACAGGTATCTTACGATGGACAAATCATGACTGATGAACAGAAGTGTTGTAAGGTTGTTTTTCTGAATTTCGAGCAAAAGGTCAGTAACAGCTGCCTGAACAGAGACATCCAAGGCGGAAACTGGTTCGTCAGCCACTACAATTTGGGCTGATCCTGCAAAGGCCCGGGCTATGCCAACCCGTTGCTTTTGACCGCCTGACAGTTGTCTTGGTAACCTGCTGGCAAACTCCCTTGGTAGTTTGACAAGGTCCAACAACTCAAGCATCCTATCTTCCCGCTCCTGGGGAGAATTGCCTACACGGAAAATCTCCAGGGCCCTTATGATCTGATTACCGATTGTCATTGAAGGGTTCAGGGTATCAAAAGGGTTTTGAAAAACCATCTGAATGGATGAAACCGTTCCAACATCCCTGTTTTCGATTGGTACCGATTGAATTGGCTTGCCATTCAATTCAATATCCCCGTCAGTGGCAACTTCCAGACCCATCAAGACTTT
>CAZHIL010000010.1:0-3150 GCA_964532985.1 uncultured Albidovulum sp.
GCATCGAGGAGATCAAACATTTCGCCCATGTCAACAAGGGCTTGCCTTATTTCCCGATAAACCGTCCCTAGCCAGTTCAAGGGCATGGCCACCTGGATCATATAGGAGTTGACCAATACGAAATCGCCAACTGACAATTCTCCATTCTTGACCCCGATGGCAGCCATCAGCATGACTATTACGGTTCCCGTCGTAATGATTACGGATTGGCCAAGGTTGAGGGCCGCTAGGGAATATGTTGTTTTCAGGGAAGCGGTTTCGAATTTCTCCATTGAACTGTCATATCTCTGTGCTTCCCGTTCCTCGGCACCGAAATACTTGACTGTTTCATAATTCAACAGACTATCAATGGCTTTCTGGTTGGCGTCGGTATCCTGCTTGTTCATTTCCTTGCGAATCTGCACTCGCCATTCGGTTACCTTGAACGTAAACACAACATAAAGGGATATTGCAATCAGAATGGTGGCAAAGTACCAAAATCCCAAAACTATCCACAAAACCGTACACACCATCAACAGCTGTAAGAGCAATGGTCCGATTGAAAATAAAACGAAACGGAGCAGCCAATCCACCCCCTTGACACCTCTTTCGACTATTCTGGAGAGTCCGCCCGTTTTGCGGGTGATGTGATATCGGAGCGAAAGATTATGAATATGCTTGAACGTTTCCAGAGCAATCGTTCTTAATGCCCTTTGACCAACCTTGGCGAAGATGACATCCCGAAGTTGATGAAACAAAACACTCATAACCCGGGTTACACCATAAGCAATGGTTAAGGTTACAGCCCCGATGGCAACTATTCCCGCGATATCAATCGCCTCACCACTGGTTAAGGAATCAACGGCACCTTTATAAATAAAAGGTATTCCTACGGTGATCAGTTCCGCTGTCAGCAGAGCAAGGAGTGCCAGCACGATACGCAAACGAAAGGCTGGGTTATTCTTTGGCCAAAGGAAGGGTGTAACCCTGCGCAGGATTCGCATCCCGCTTTTTCTGGCTTGTAATTCCTTTGATTCAACTGCTTCGTTCATACATCATTCCCGTTTTACTTTGATATAGGAATTCGGCCCGCCGAATTACACCAAGGCCTGAGATAAACCACAAAATAGGGAACAGAACTGTATATTGCAGGTAGATTATCCAAAAATCTGGTAAATCCCGGCTGCAATCTCACTTTCCAAAGGAAAGGAGAGCATCCCCATTACCGAATATCCTAGAAGCCAGGGCATCAGATAAAATCTGATCATGAAGAAAAACCAGGCAACAAACAATGGAACCAAGGGTGGGATCAAAAATGAAGGGGTAACGGGTTTGAATACCCTGAGGATGGGATCAGTCAGCTTTACAAAAGCTTTCATGAAGAAAAAAGGACTGTCTAGGGGAAGGAACAGGTTCATGCCAAAGCGACCAATCAAGGTCCACATGATCATACCTATTATATAATCAAAAATTAAAACCCAGGCTGGAAATGCACTTAGAGTACCTGTCATATCTCATCCAATATAAATTGGGCAGGATAAATATCCTGCCCAAAATGATTTTCTGTAAAATTCAGTTTAGTGGGTTTTATCGAGAATTGCACGACCGGTTGGGTCACGAACCTCGTCAACCATATCCTGAATTTCCTGGGGTGGTGGCTCGGTAGCAAGGCTGACAACAACCATTGCAACCAGACTGACGGGCATACCGATGATAGCAAACCTCAGATGGTCAATACCCAACCATTCGGTACCACCTGCAAACCTGATGTAATACAGATAGAGCGAACCGGCAAGGAAGCCAAAGACCATGCCGGCGATCGCACCAGCCCTGTTGGCTCGTTTCCACCAGACACCAAGTACAAGCGGGAAGAACAGTCCTGAAGCTGCAAAGTCAAAGGCCCAGGCCACAGCACCCAGAATACCTGTCAAACGCAAACTGGCAACAAGAGCAGCTAGAATACCGATACCGATCAAGAGAACACGAGCAACGATCAAACGCTTTCTTGTATCAGCATTCGGATCGATGATCTTGTAGTAAAGGTCATGGCTGAGTGCGTTGGCAATAGCCAGGAGCAGACCGTCGGCGGTTGACATTGCTGCCGCCATACCACCGGCTGCAACCAAACCGGAAATAACATAGGGAAGACCTGCGATCTCTGGAGTGGCCAACACGACGATGTCAGGTCGCATGAAGAACTCATTGACCTGTAGAATGCCATCTCCATTACCATCAGCTACTGCAAGGAACCCGACATCAGCCCAGTTCTGGACCCATGCAAGACTCTGAACCTCGGCAATGGAGTCACCTATAATGCCAGTTGCAAGATTCGGATCAAGAATCTGCAACTTGGTCAGTGTTGCCAAAGCGGGTGCAGTGAAGTAGAGAAGGAAAATAAAGAATAGCGACCAGGAAACTGATTTTCTGGCATCACGCACTGATGGAGTTGTAAAATATCTCATCAGAATGTGTGGAAGCGATGCAGTACCTGTCATCATACAGAGTGCCAGGGTAAAGAACTTCCAACTTGCCATTCCGCCAGCCGGATCATTGTGCAGGGTTGTCAAAACCCTAACCCCGCCAACGCCTGGATCAGCAGTAGCAGCCAAACCGACATTCCATTGTGCTTCCAGTTCGGCAATTCTTTGAACAGCTTCACCATAGCCGAAGTGTGGTATGATACCAAAGCCCTGGACGTTGGACATCCAAATAACCGGTACCAGGTAGGCAATGATCAAAACGATGTACTGCGCGACCTGGGTCCATGTTACAGCTCTCATACCGCCCAGCATCGAGCAGAGAAGAATGCCCAGTAAACCAAACCAAACACCAAACTCGAACGGAATGTGAAGAGCTCGGGCAGCGATGGTTCCTGAAGCATTGATCTGTGCAGTCACATAGGTAAATGATGCTACAAACAGAATGATGACGGCTACAAATCTGGCCAGGTTACCGCCGTATCTGGTTCCAATGAAGTCAGGTACGGTATAACAACCAAATTTCCGCAGGTAAGGTGCCATCAGTGAATTAACGAGAACGTAACCACCTGTCCAACCTACAACGAATGCCAGATAGCCATGACCACCGAAGTAAATTCCTCCGGCCAAGGCCACAAAAGACGCTCCCGACATCCAGTCGGCTGCGGTAGCCATACCATTGAACACCGGAGGC
>CAZHIL010000011.1:0-1632 GCA_964532985.1 uncultured Albidovulum sp.
GTCATGAATGAGATCGAATTGGGTTTCAAGCAAACGGCTTATGTGTCCGGCTCTTTCCAGATACCTGCTCATCCAATATATATTTTGGGCGTCAGATGATAGCAAGGTTAATTCTCCAGCACCCAAACATCCTTGCCACCGCCACCCTGGCTTGTGTTGACAACCAGGGAACCGGGGCGAAGGGCAACCCGGCCAAATGCACCGGGAACAATCCTTGTTTCACTGCCTTGCAGAATAAAGGGCCGGAGGTCTACATGGCAGGGTATGGTGCCATTCTTCCCCATGCTGGGAGCCCGTGAAATATCAAGGGTAGGCTGAGAAATGTAATTTTCAGGGGAGATCTGAATCTCACGCGAAAAGTCATCTCTTTCCTCTTGGCTTGCATGGGGTCCAACCAACATCCCATAACCACCGGATTCTCCAACTTGCTTAACAACGAGTTTATCAAGGTTATCCAAAGTATATTCCAATCCTTCGGGCTCACGGCAAAGGTGGGTTTCGACATTTGGAATAATTGGCTCTTCAGCCAGATAGTACCTAATCATGTCAGGGACATAGTAATAAACTGCCTTGTCATCAGCCACCCCAGTCCCGGGAGCATTGGCTATTGCTACGTTGCCAAGTCGGAAGGCATGAAACAATCCTGGAACCCCCAATTGTGAATCTGCCCGGAAAACCAGTGGATCAATGAAATTGTCATCCAAGCGTCGGTAGATTACATCAACTCGTCGGAGGCCTTGGGTTGTCCGCATATAGACAAAGCCGTTATTGACAAGCAGATCATTGCCTTGTACCAATTCTATACCCATTTCACGGGCAAGAAACATATGCTCGTAATAAGCCGAATTGTATACTCCCGGGGTAAGAAGAACAATGCAGGGGTCTGATACACCGGTTGGAGCTATTTCTGCCAATGATTGGTATAACAAATTGGTATAGTTACCAATGGAAAGTACCGAATAGCTTCGGTACAGGGTACGTAGACTTGACCTGATGGCTTGGCGGTTCGCCAGCATGTAGGATACTCCGGAAGGAGATCTGAGATTGTCCTCTAGTACCATGTAACCTTTGTTGTCACGAACCAGGTCTGATCCACAAATTGTAACATGCACATCATGTGGGAGAGTGACACCAGCCATTTCAATCCTGTAATGCGGGCATCCGTAGACCAGGTCCGGGGGAATGACTCCATCGGTTAGAATCATTTCTTCACCATAAATATCTGTGAGGAAACTGTTCAGGGCCTGGAGCCTTTGGGTAAGTCCCCTTTCAAGATATGCCCATTCACTCCTGTTGATGAGCCGGGGCAGAAAATCAATGGGAATTATCCGTTCCTGGGCACCTTCCTCACCATAAACTGAAAAGGTAATCCCGTCCTGCAAAAATGATCGTTCGGCCTGATCCTGCAATTGGACAATCTGTTCGAATGGAATTGAATTCAGTGTTTCCCAAAGTATGTGGTAATGTTCTCTTGGTTCACCATTAGGTGTAAACATTTCGTCATAGAAAAGAGGATCAAGTTCATAATTTGAAAACAAACCCGATTCCTTGTTTTCGTTATCATCGGGATCTGCTGGTGAAACAATTTGATGATTCTTTACCATGAATTGTAACCATAAAGATAAATTAAAC
>CAZHIL010000012.1:0-1506 GCA_964532985.1 uncultured Albidovulum sp.
AGGCAAACATAATTCTGGTTTCAGCAACACCCTCGCTGGAATCCCTTGTTAACGTAACTAGGGGGAAATACAAAAGGATTGATTTGCTTTCGCGGTTTGGGGATGCAACCCTTCCTGAAATTGACATTATCGACATGAAGGGTGAGACTGACACTTCCGGAAAATGGATTTCAGGGGCTTTGATAAAGGAAATATCCGACAGATTACAAAAGGGAGAGCAATCACTTTTGTTCCTTAACAGAAGAGGTTATGCACCAATTACCGTATGTGCCAATTGTGGCAATCAGGTCGGTTGTATCGATTGTGATGCCCGACTGGTCGAACATCGTTATTTCAATGAGATGATTTGTCACCAATGCGGAGCCAGAAGTATGGTTCCCAAGAAATGCCCGGATTGTCATGCTGAAGGAATGATGGTTCCCTTGGGGCCAGGTATAGAAAGACTTGCCGAAGAAGTGAAGTCAATTTTCAGGCAAGCACGGATCGAGGTTTTATCTTCCGATCTGGTCGAATCACCCATGCAATTGAAGGATACATTGGAAAAAATATCCAAAGGTGAGGTGGATATAATCATAGGAACCCAGATTATCGCCAAGGGCCATAACTTTCCCTATCTTACACTCGTGGCAGTAATTGATGCGGATGTGGGATTGCAAGGGGGTGATTTCAGGGCAGCAGAGAGAACCTTTCAGATCATCCGGCAGGTTACCGGTCGATCCGGTAGGGCTGATATCCCCGGTATCGCCTTATTGCAGACATGGAATCCCGATCATCCTGTTATCCAGGCCATAACTTCCAACAATGATGAGGCGTTCTGGGAAGAAGAAAGTCGGGAAAGGGAGGTTACGGGAAGTCCCCCTTTCAGTCAGTATATCGGAGTGATAGTTTCCGGTAAGGATGTTGATGAAGTTGAAGGTTTCAGTCAGGCATTGGCACGGGATTCCAAACCACTACTGGATGAAAATTATGAATTATATGGACCTGCACCTGCCCCGATAGCCCGTATACAGGGACGAGTACGCTACCGATTGTTGATCAAGGCCGAACGAAGCTTACGTGTACAAAGAGCCATCCGTATGTGGTTAGACCAATTCAAAATACCAGGAAGTATAAGGTTGAGTATAGATGTCGATCCCCAAAGGTTTCTTTGAACTAATTGAGCCTTCCAGCCCTTGCTGATAATTGATTGGGCACTTTGTATTTCAGTTTGCTTATATTCTGGAAAAACAGGTTAAATCGCATCTTGTCTATACAGAATGGTTCTTTTTTTACTTTTCCAGACCAAATAACTATGTTTCGTTATTACCAGCACCAATTCATTTTGAATTGATTTATGCAGTGGAACACCCAGTGTGAATATGAAGGATTAGAGATAGTGTTTGAACGCGTTGCCTTGATAGGTGTCGGATTGATTGGGTCCTCAATCTCTTTGGCAATCAGAAAACATGACCTTGCCCAAAATATAGTAGGGCATACCAAATCGAGTGAATCCACCAGATTGGCTCT
>CAZHIL010000013.1:0-1764 GCA_964532985.1 uncultured Albidovulum sp.
CACGGTCATAATACACACGCATTTTGTTCTCCAATCTATAATTCTTGTTCTCGAAATGGAAATAGGTCGTTTTTCCATCAAAGTTGAATTTGAGGATATAATTACTTTGCAGGGAATTTCTAACCCCGAGTCCTGTCGTTATACACTTTATTCTGTTCGGGAAAAGGGTTTTACCTCAAAAAGCCTCTCATCAAGTCCAAATTTAATCAACATGCGTTGAAGTTGCCTGTTGCTTGCAAATATATTTGCCCCCTCTTTCCGTAAAATTTTCAAGGGAAGAATGTTCGAGAATGACATCAGGTTTAAGAAGTTTGTTCCGACAAACTTCAACAATGTTGGTATGTATCTGGTTGAGTTATAGTCCTTCAGGACCTTGAAATCACCGGGATCTTCAGATTTAGCAAGATATTCATTCAGCAGTTTGATATCATTTATTGTTAAATTAAGCCCTTGTGCTCCTATCGGAGGTAAATTATGGGCAGCTTCAGCAATCAATAATGCTCTTTCGTGGCTTAACTTGTTTGCCATCTGATAGGTTCCCGACCATTTCGACAGAGGTGAGGTAACTTCAATATTCCCTACCATTCCAAGTGAGCGCTTTGTTACTTCCATGGCAAAACTGTTGCTATCCATTTGGCTATAGATATCGATATTTCTGTTTGAGTCCATCCAGATAATATTCGAAGAATATTCATCTTCGCCAGGTAGTGGGATAATCGTGAATGGTCCCCCGGACTTGTAGATTTCAATTGATTTATGACTTAAAGGTAATTGGTGCCTGACATTAAAGGTTATTCCACTCTGAGGAAGGGATATACGATTGGCATTAATTCCGAGGCATTCTCTTACCTTAGAGTTCTTGCCATCAGCTCCAATCAGTAGCCGGGGTACCACCCTGTCACCATTACTAAGGAGGATATGTGCCTCTTTTGTTCTAGTAATAACCTTCTCGACACCATTCTTGGATAGAGTGGTTATTCTCGGGTTTTGTAAAACTTTGGCGATCAGTACCTTTCGCAACTTTTCGTTTGGTATTACCCAGCCAAATTCCTCTCTATCTATGGAATGGGACTTAAAGGAAGTTGTTTGTATGAGATCACCCTGTTCTCCTGTTTCCACAATTTCGATCTCCGACAATCTTTTTCCACAATTGGTCAATAATGGGTCCAAGGGTATCAGGTTTGCAAGATAATCCAGTGAACTGTCGAATAGTGCAGTGACTCTCCTATCCTGGGGTAAGCTGGAAGAATCCAAATCAAACTTCAAATTGGAGTCACAACAGATGATTTTTGAAAACTTGTCAGCGAGGGAAAGGGCTGTCATCAGACCAGCCAATCCACCGCCCGAAATAAATATATCACAGTAGTGTTTCTTGGTCATACTGGCATGATCATGAGCTGAGTTTGTTCCTGGGGGCTTATGAAAGCTACTTGTGATGTAGTAAAGCAGACCCTAATTTTCTACGGAGGAACAGGATCAAGCGGCCATCAATACTGCATTTTCGATTTCGTTGGCAATTTCAGTAATGGAATTGATACACTCGCCAGTAACCAGCACCCTTACTACAGGTTCAGTTCCTGATTTCCTGACAAAAACCTGACCCTTGCCATTGAGTTTTTCAACATTGTTGCTGATAATTTGCTGAACCTTTTCATCCTTCGTTGGATCACCATCCTTGTAGATTCTTATATTTCGCAAGATCTGCGGTACGGGTTTAAATACATTTGCAACCTCGCTTGCCTTTTTGCCTGTTTCAACCAATGC
>CAZHIL010000014.1:0-10463 GCA_964532985.1 uncultured Albidovulum sp.
TTCATACAAGGTAGAACAGTTTATCATGGGTAAGGTAGGGACCACCGAAAGGAAAGTAAGTTTTGAAAAACTTATGAAAATACGGCAAATGGAAAGAGACAATTTGATTGTATTTATGGAATCAGATCATACGGGACAGGAAAGCGAACCGGAAAAGGATTAACAAAGTTGAAGTGAGGCAGGTGAAATGGACCCTTTGAAAAATGCATTGATTCCTACTGTGGATGAGCAAACTCCCCGAGGAGAAAAAAGATATGATATTTTCTCCAAGTTGTTGAAGGAGAGAATTGTTTTTGTGTGTGGCGAGATAAACGAGGAAGTATCGACACTTGCCGTTGCTCAATTGCTGTTTCTGGAATCCGAAAATCCAAAATCGGAAATATTCATGTATATAAACAGCCCCGGCGGTGAAGTGGATTCAGGACTGGCCATATATGATGCTATGCAATATGTTTCCCCACCAGTCTCTACGCTGGCATTTGGACGGGCCGCCTCCATGGGAGCACTGTTGCTGACTGCCGGAGCACCGGGCAAACGATATTCGCTACCCCATTGCTCGCTTATGGTTCATCAATCAATGGGAGGATTTCGGGGAAGATTCAGTGATGTTACCATACATTATGATCATATGAAACAGCGGGAAAACACCTTACGGGACATACTCATGAAGCATACGGGTAGGACCGGGGAGGAAGTAAGTGATGCCATCAGGGATGGAGACAAGCATCTCAACCCCCAGCAGGCTCTTGAATGGGGATTGATTGACAAAATTGTTACAACTCGTTCAAATGAGTCAGGGCAATAAACCTTTTTCCATTTTTTTTGGTATTAGGTTAATATCTATTATAACCGTTTTGACAGTAAATTGGGTGTTCGTTCATGGTAAATCAGACTCCACCTGAAGATAGTGAACTTCTCTGTTCATTCTGCAGTAAAAGCAAAAGTGAGGTCAAGAAGCTAATTGCTGGTCCCAAGGTCTACATGTGTGATGAATGTGTGGAGCTTTCTGTAGAAATAATAAAACAGGATAAGGAGGTAATTTCACGAAAGCAGGGACATCAGTCGACACCACCACAGGAAATCTACCGGTTTCTTGATGATTATGTAATCGGCCAGTCCCATGCCAAGAAAGTGCTATCCGTAGCCGTTTACAACCATTACAAGATGCTGAATAACCTGGATACCGATCTCGGTGTTGAAATCGCCAAGTCCAATATCCTGTTGATTGGTCCCACCGGTTGTGGCAAAACCCTGCTTGCCCAGACCCTGGCCAAACTGTTGGATGTTCCCTTTACCATGGCTGATGCAACAACACTTACGGAAGCCGGATACGTGGGTGAGGATGTCGAAAACATAATCCTCAGATTGCTGCAGGCCGCAGAATATAATGTATCGAAAGCCCAGCGTGGAATTGTCTATATTGATGAGTTGGACAAGATTACCCGCAAAACCGACAATCCCTCGATTACCAGAGATGTAAGTGGAGAAGGGGTCCAACAGGCATTGCTCAAGATAATTGAGGGCACGATTACCTCCATCCCGCCCAGGGGAGGGAGAAAACATCCACAGCAGGAATTCCTTCAGGTGGATACCACGAATATCCTGTTTATTTGTGGTGGAGCCTTTGCCGGTTTGGAGAAGGTAATTCAAAAGCGTACCAGACCCTCAGCCCTTGGATTTGAGGTGGCAATTTCCGATCTGGAAACCAAGGGGTTGAGTGAACTTCTGGAGGATATTGAACCCGAGGATTTGATGAAATTCGGCCTGATCCCTGAATTTGTCGGTAGATTGCCAGTCGTTGCAACCTTGAATGAACTCGATGAGGATGCCTTGGTCAAGGTACTTTCAGAACCGAAAAATTCACTTATCAAGCAATTCAAAAAACTTTTTGAACTGGATGGTATCAAGTTGACTTTCACGGACGAGGCAATTAGGGCCGTAGCCCGAAAGACGACCGAATTGAAGACTGGTGCAAGGGGGCTGAGGTCCATCATCGAAGAAATATTGCTGGATACCATGTTTGAATTACCACTTGATGAAAGCGTGGTTGAAATTGTTGTAAATGAGGAATGTGTTGTATCGAACACTGCCCCAATGAAGTTCTATTCTGAAAGTAACCTTTCCAAGGTTGTGGGTTCCTGAACATGTCAGGATTGATTAACTTTGTTATTCGCTTGCTGACCTGGTGGAATTCCCAGACTTTGGGAACCCAGATTTACACTTGGCGCAAGGGGCAGAAGGTAGGTGAAGATCCCGAGGGCAATGTCTTTTACCAGACAAAGGATGGCAAAAGAAGATGGGTGGTCTATCGAGGCAATATAGAGGCCAGCAGGGTTTCACCACAATGGCATGGTTGGCTGCATCATACCTTTGAACATCCACCAACCGAAGCCCCCCTTCCAATGAATGCATGGGAAAAACCCCACCTTGAAAACAAGACCGGTATGCCAGAAGCATATTCTCCGCTTGGATCCTTGCGAGGAAAAAGGAAGGATTTGACCCGGGATTATATTCCTTGGAGTCCTGAATAAGTCAGGTAGCATTATGGCCGAAAACAAATTGGAAGTAGTTGTTGGTGCAGCTGTCCTATTGATTGCCGGAATATTTTTCTACCTTCTCCTGCTTGAAAACGACTCCTTCCCAGAAGATGGGGGATATGAACTGGTGGCAGAATTCAATTCTGCCCAAGGCGTTTCAGTTGGTACCGATGTCAAGCTGGCAGGAATAGCGGTGGGTTCGGTTACGGGCATGGCCATAAATCCGGAGACCTACAAGGCAGATGTGAAATTGATAATCAGTTCGGACTTAGATATACCCGTTGACAGTTTTCTTGCTGTGTCCTCAGAAGGATTGCTCGGAGGAAATTTTATTGAAATCCTCCCGGGCATTGATTTCGAGTACTTTCAACCTGGTGAAAAAGTGGTTCAAACCCAATCATCTGTCGATTTTATGAGCGTTATGGCAGGTTTTGCTAATTCACAAAACTGAAGATGCGGCGTCTGGCAAATATTTTCCTGACAGGCCTCTTGTTTCCAGGCATTGCCCTTTCACAGACAAGCATCCAGGGTGATGGAGCCATATTGAGATCACTTGATACCATTACCGGCAGGGTCATGGATCTGATAATGGAAGTGGGTCAAAGCACCGAATTCAAGCACTTTGAAATTACTCTTGAGGAGTGCAGGTTTCTACCTGAAAACCCGGTAAAATTTTCCTATGCCTATGTCACCATCGCAGATCAGAGAAATCAATCGGTTTTATATTCCGCCTGGATGATTTCACACTCGCCAGCCGTGTCGGCATTTGAACATCCACGTTTTGATTTCTGGTTAATCCGCTGTACCACGCTTGCACCGGAAACTTCCAATGGTATGGAAGAAAACTGAACATTTGTCTTGAGACAGGCCTTTCCAATCAAGCTCAGAAACTTGTTTTCCGAAATTTCCTTTCCGCCCATTTTTACCAGATGCAAACTGGGCATCTGGGCATCCAAAACCTCAAAGCCTGTACGATTCAGGTGATCAACAAGATAAACTAGGGCAATCTTGGAAGCATCCGATTTGACAAAGAACATGCTTTCACCAAAAAATACACCCCCAATGGTGACCCCGTAAAGCCCGCCGACAAGATCATCCCCATCCCATACTTCAAGAGAATGAACAAGGTCTATTTTGCTCAGCTGGATATAGATGTGCTTAACTGCTGGATTGATCCAGGTAGATTTTCGCTTGGAGCACTGGTCAATGACCAGAGGAACGTTCTGGTTCGTAGTCAATTGAAATGGGTTTGACCTGATTTTTCGTGTTAGCCTTTTTGAAACCCGCAAATTATCCAGCGGTATGATAAATCGTTCCTTTGACCTTACCCATGTGAAGGAATAAGGGTCATTTTCATCACCCATGATGAAATTACCCTGATGATAGTTCAGTATGAATTGTTCGACAAACCCATCGGTCATGTAAAAATAATTGCAGCTCCTAATTGTTTTTCAACAAATCACCATTTTCCTTTAACCATTTCTCCAGCCAATGGATATCATATCTTGATTCTAGGAAATCCTTGTCTTCAAGAAGCAACTGGAAAAGAGGTGCGGTGGTGCTGATTGGGTGAACAATCAACTCCTCCAAAGCCCGCTTTAATTTGGCGATAGCCAAGGTTCTGTTTTCACCATGGGATATCAATTTGCCAATTAGGCTGTCATAGTTTGGTGGTACCGAATAACCGTTGTAAAGGAACGAGTCCATTCTGATACCCAAGCCCCCGGGGGAATGGTATAAGCCAACCTTGCCTGGACAAGGAATGAAA
This sequence comes from uncultured Albidovulum sp., assembly GCA_964532985.1. GTDB lineage: Bacteria > Pseudomonadota > Alphaproteobacteria > Rhodobacterales > Rhodobacteraceae > MPNP01. Next base: position 4,306 of record CAZHIL010000014.1, read on the forward strand.
TCAGGTACGGTTTCGGCATTAATTCTAACCTCGATGGAGTGTCCCCTGGCCTTGAGGTCTTCCTGCTTAATTTCCAAGGCAGTGCCAGAAGCAACCTTGATCTGCTCTTTGACCAGGTCAATGCCATATATCGCTTCGGTAACCGGATGTTCGACCTGTAGGCGGGTATTCATTTCAATGAAATAAAATTGTCCGCTATCATACAAAAATTCAATGGTTCCCACCCCCCTGTAGCCCATCTCGGCAATTGCCTTGGAACAAATTCCACCTATTTCCATTCTGGTTTGGTCATCAAGAACTGGGCAGGGTGCTTCTTCAAGCAGTTTCTGGTGACGTCTTTGGATCGTACAATCCCGTTCCCCCAGATGAACAGCATTTCCCTGACCATCACCCAAAACCTGGATTTCGATATGTCGACCATGTGGGAGAAACTTTTCCAAATAAACTTCTTCATTGCCAAAACTAGCACCAGCTTCCTGTTGGGCGGCATGATAGGCCTGTACTAGATCATCTTCGGATTTGACTACCTTCATGCCTCGGCCTCCACCACCGGCAGAAGCCTTTACAATGACCGGATAACCGATGTCTCTGGCGACACTCCGGGCCATTTCAACGGAATCGATGCTCTCATTTGGCCCTGGCACACATGGCACACCAAGACCCAGCATTGTTTCCTTGGCAGTTATCTTGTCTCCCATGAGTTTGATATGTCTGGAGGAAGGACCAATGAAGGTGATGTCATGGTCCTCCAACTGTTCGACAAATTCGGAATTTTCAGACAGAAAACCATAACCCGGATGAACGGCATGCGAACCGGTTATTTCACAAGTTGAAATAATGGCGGAGATCGACAAGTAACTTTCCTTGTTGCCCGGGGATCTGGGTTTGCCTATGCATACGGCTTCGTCGGCCATCCGGACATGCATGGCGTCCTGATCAACAGTCGTGTGGACAGCTACGGTAGCAATCCCCATTTCCTTGCAAGTTCTGATTATTCTAAGGGATATTTCGCCACGGTTGGCAATGAGTATTTTTGAAATCATTTTGTTAAAGTTCGTTTAGCTTGACGGGAGATTCAATTGCACTGGATTGACGTCAATCGATAATCATCAGTTCAGAACCGAACTGCACCGGTTCCCCATCATCCACCATAACTTTTCGGACGGTACCAGCATGGGGTGCACCAATGAAATTCATTGTCTTCATCGCCTCGATGATAAGAATTGTATCACCCTCCTTGACACTCTGACCTACCTGAACGAAGGGTGTCGGGGCCTCGGGACTTTGCTTGAGATAAACGGTTCCAACCATCTCTGAAGAAACCAATCCGCTTTTTTCGGACTGGGTCTCATCCAATTGTGGTGAGGGGCTATGTACTTCGGGGTTTGGAGCAGGCAGTGGTGCACTGTTGGGAACTTGGTATCCGCTGGAATAATTTGCCATCCTCAATTTAAGTTGGGACGTATCCCCTTCCTTGATTTCCACCTCAAATTCTCCAAGTTCCTTTTCCTTGAACATTTCCATGAGTTTGGAAATCATTTCCAATTTCGAGTCTTGCTTGGCCACCTAAACCTCCGAAAATTAACTTGTTATATTTACTAGTTTGTTGCTGTTTTCAATTGATTCAACTCATATTGGAATTCTTCAAGAGTCAGAAAACCCCTGATGACCTCCCCACCCAATATAAATGTTGGAGTTGCATTGATCTCCAACGCTTGGGCTAGCTGATAATTGGTATCCAAAACATCCAGAACCGAGGAATCAACCATTTTATCCTTCAAAGTCTGCAAATCCAAAGAGGTCATTTCCGCGACTTCAGAAATGACCTTCTCACTGACGGGCCCTTCAAGTGAGAGGAGAAGGTCATGAATCATCTCATATTGTTCGGGACCGGCGAGTTGAAATACGGCTATGGCAAGCCTGGATGAAATATCCGATTGTTCACCCAGAATTGGAAATTCCCTGATTACCAGACGCAGGTCGGAATTAGCTTCAATGAGGTCTTGAATAACCTGTTGTGCCCTACGACAATAGCCACAGCGATAATCAACAAATTCAACCAGATTAAGCTCTCCTTCGGGATTACCGCCTACCCAAGAATTCGGGTCATGGAATATTTCGTCTGCATAGAATTCAATAAATTCCCTATCCATTTCCAGGTTTGCCTCATTTTCCAGCGCTTCCAATCTTTCAATAACATCAAGTAATATTTCAGGATTATTCAATAAATATTCCTTCACCAGCTCACCAAATATTGCCTTTTCGTCAGAACTGAGGTTTTCCAGATCAAAGGCATTGATAGGTGATGCCATGAACAAAAGAAGAAACCCAATACCAAGTACCCGTCTCACTGGTCCGGTTAGTCCAATACCTAATAGGTAAATATAACGAAACATGCTGAATGCGCTTCTCATGATATTGATACTCCTTGTGTTATTGGGATAAGTTTGAAGTTCCAAGATTCATTATTTTCAAGTTCCATGAAACTTCAAAGCAATTTTTTTACCTGTAATCATTTGGGCTATTCTAGGTCTGACGGTGAATAAAAACTCAAATTGGTTCTGATATCCCCCCAGTCAGTTTCATCTTCAGGAGCAATTTGGTGTATTGTGTTTTCAAATTCGTTGTTACCGTGAGATTTGAGAGGCTTTGAATCCTTATCCTGAGAAGTCTTTTTGGAAACCGGTCTCTTTTTTGGCATGGGTTTTCTTCGTTTGGCGGTTTCCTTGCCGGCTTTTGCAACCTTGGATATTGATTTTTCGGGAGTATCCGCCTTTATCGATTCTTTCTGTTGATCTTTGGTAGGTGCCGTTGATTCAGTTACCGTTACTTCCTTCTCGGTAGGGTGCTGTCTAGCCTTGGTCTTTTGCCCATGATCCTTGGTCTGGGTTCTTTTTCTTTTTACCGGTTTGCCTGACTTCTCCTTCTTGGTTGTTTTTTCAACAGCTGTACCAACATCGCCTTGTTCCGAATCTACTAACAAGGCACTTTCAATTTCCTTAGAGGGATTGTTCACGGAAAGATCATCTTCTGGTTTTGAAGTGGCCGGTTTCTCCTTGGTTGCAGACATATTGACTGGGATTTGATCAATAGCTGCATTTGAGGAATTGTCATTCTTCTTGCTGTTGTTTTCATCGGAAATTTTGGTGTTACCATTATATGATCTTGCATCCGAACCGGTTTTAGACGAATTTCTGGTTGCTTTCTTGGACGACCAAGTCGGTTTGGGAGTATTATGGTTGTTTTGGGCATATTTCTGAGGATATCGGAAGATCTCCTTGTTTTTATCTGCACTGAATAAAATGAAACTGTATTCCTGGGAGAACAGATTGTCGGTTGCTTCGAATCGAATACGGCATCCGTGAACATCCTCCAACCTGGAAATCTCCCTTCGCATTTCGTTGAGAAAATAATTTTCAAGTGGAGCTGAAACAGATACCTGGACATTTCCTGGTCTCTTAAGCGAACATTCTGCCTCAATATGCCGGAGAATGATTACAGCAAGGGTTTCGTCCAGTATTACCCGGCCGGTTCCGCTACAGGCAGGGCAAACCTTGGTTGTATTGGTAGCCAGATTTTCACCAGCCCTCTGTCGTGTCATTTCCAATAAGCCCAATTTAGAAATATACCCGCAGTTGATCCAGGCCTGATCCCTTCGCAGGGCAGTACGAAGGGCAGTTTCAACCTCCTTGCGATGGGGTTGGTATTCCATGTCAATAAAATCAATTACAATGATACCTGCCAAATCCCGCAACCGTAATTGTCTGGCAATTTCCTTTGCTGCTTCAATATTGGTTCTTAGTGCAGTTTCAGAAAGGGTTTTTCCCTGGTTTGATTTGGCCGAGTTGACATCAATTGATACCAAGGCTTCTGTTGGCTGTATTATCAGGTGACCACCAGAAGCCAATTCTACACGTGGATTATGAAGGTTCCTGAGATCTTCATGAACATCATGCAGTACAAACAAAGGTTTCAAACTGTTGTGCTTGATGATCTTACTGGATTCATGTGGAACCAGGGAGTTGACAACCTCGACGGTTCGTTCATATCCCCTGTCCCCGGCAACAATAATTTCATCTATTGAATCACGGAAGTAATCCCTGATGGTCGTTTCAATCAAGTCACTTGTCGGTTTCAAAAGTACCGGGGCCTTGGAAACCCTGGCCTTTTCAAGAATATCCTTCCAGGTATTCACCTGCCGGTTGATATCAGCTTCAATGACCTCCCCGGGGGGAATTGCATTGATGGTTCTCATTATCAGGCCAGCCCCTTGAGGGAAATTGAAGTTATTGAAGATTGTTTTCAAATGCTGACTTGTTTCTGCCGAATTGATCTTGCTGCTGATTGAAAATCCCTTATCACTGTTTGGAAGCAGTACACAATATCTGCTTGGCAAACTAATATAGGTGGTTAAGGTTGCCCCTTTGGCATTCAATTCATCCCTGGATACTTGGACAAGTACAACCTGTCCCTTGGTTATGACATCCTGTATCAGAAGGTCCCTTGGGATTTTTCGTGAAGACCTTCTTTGGTATTTGTTTCTGCCCTTGATCCCATTGCCATTTAAATGCCTTTGATTATCAGGGGCACTCTGCAAATTCATGGTATGGGTAATGATGCCAAAATCGGTCGTGTAATCTTCAAACTCCCTGAGAAAGTTTGAGTTTACTGCATTGGTGCCATCTGCCAATGTTTCTTCTGGATCGGCTGATTCAGAATCCAGGCTATTAATATCAATATTGTAATAATCAGGATGAATGGCCCGGAACGGTAAAAAACCGTGCTTGTCCGTACCGATGTTTACGAAAGCAGCCTGAATTGAAGGTTCGATTTTATCAATTCTGGCAAGATAAATATTCCCTGCCAGTCGATTGGAGGTCTTGGCTTCCCTTTTGAATTCCTGTACCTTACCTCCTTCAAGTACCAATATCCGGGTTTCATCTCCTCCGGCGGTATCAATAAGTATTGAAGAATGCATATTTTTCTCTTTAAAATCAGTGCACTTTCCCATCCAAGTTGGAATAACTGGGTAGTGCCTAAATTGGTTTGTTGAATTTTCATTCGTTTGTTTTTTTCCGTAATCCGCGGCCACGACTCATGAGGTGGAGTATAGGTAGGTGACGTTTTGTAGGTCTTCATTTCACTATATATTTCGTAAATCACCAGAAATCTGTTTGCCGTTTATAGGACCAAAATAAAAATCTTGGGTAAGTTATTAAGTATAATTGTGAACAGACATGTTTTGCCATTGTGACAACAAGGATGATTTTATCTACACATCCATTCTGCTACCCGAATTATTATTTTTTAAAAGAGTAGCGACTACTTAAGTTAACTACTGATACACAAATCAAAGTCAACAAAATATCAACAAAATATCAAAAAAATTTGTTCAAAGAAAATTTATCTTTCAGAAAGTGAACAAACCCAAGAATTAATTACTATTTAAAATGTAGTGCAAAATTGAAAATATCAATGATTATCGGCGATTATCCCTACAGCAAGCCATGAAGCCCGTCCGTCCATTCACCAGATACCACAAGGAACCACTCAAGGAAGTACCACCAAAATCCAAAATATTATGGCATAAAGCTCTGGGGGTAATTGCTTGGGGATTCAGTGAAGTTTGCCTCGGCATCACTTTTGCCTTTGTTGCCTTGACCGGTATGATTGTAGTTGTGGGCTCCAATCTGCCTACCTTTGAGGAGTTGGAAAATTATTCTCCTCCGACAATAAGCAGGGTCTTTTCTTCTGAAGGAAAACTGGTTGATGAATTTGCCAAGGAACGAAGGTTGTTCAGCCCGTACGAGGAAATACCAGATTTGGTCATTCATGCTGTTGTCTCGGCCGAAGACAAATATTTCTTTCAACACCAGGGTCTTGACCCATTGGGAATAATCAAGGCTGGAATTCAGGCAATGCAGGGCGAACGTCTAAGAGGTGCATCCACTATCACCCAGCAGGTAATGAAAAATTTTCTTTTGTCCAGAGAGCGTTCAGTGGAACGGAAACTCAAGGAAATCATTCTGGCAGTAAAGATCGAAAAGGCACTTGGTAAGGAAAAAATCCTGGAACTGTATCTGAACGAAATTTTTTTGGGACAGAATTCCTATGGCATTACAGCTGCTGCCCAAACCTATTTCAACAAGTCACTAGAT
>CAZHIL010000015.1:0-9167 GCA_964532985.1 uncultured Albidovulum sp.
TTCGGTTGGTAATTTATTTGGGCCAAAAGAAGCCCCAAAGGAACATGAAACATTCAATTGCGTGATTTATGAATCAGGCCTTGGAGATTGAGAACATCATTGTAAGAATATCTGCCTTGATAATAGGTCAAGTCAATATAATCATGGGGTTGTTACAATTGATAATTCCCTCCAACATATGTCCATGATCAAGGACATTCAATTCATCGCATTTCTTGAAAACAAGGCTCCATGGTTTATGTGTAACTTTAATCAGAATGGAGAAAAAACATATGGCCATTAGCAGTGATAATAACCCGTTCAATCCTGGCTATGGTGTACTTCCACCCGTTTTGGCAGGAAGGGATAATCTTAAAAACGAGGTTAATAGGCGACTTGCAAGAACTGGCACGGGGGAGAAAAATCCTACCGCCATTGCCCTTATCGGACCAAGGGGGTGTGGCAAAACAGCCCTGTTGGCCTGGATTGAAGAGAAGGCCGAAAAGAAGAAATTGCCTGTAATCAGGTTGGTCAAGCAACATTTTGAATCCGTTGATAACCTGGTAAAAGCCCTTACCGAAAATGCGGACTCCAACTTAAGGTCCCGTGCATATTCGATAAGAGGTGGACTCAAGGACCCCACCGGGCATTTGGGTTCTGCCGAGGTGGAATTAAAGAGGGAATCAGAATACACCCCTATAGAAAATACCCTATATCTGACAAACCTTTTGGCAGCAGCATCCACCAAGGGGCTTGCCATCCTCGTTGATGAAGCCCATGACTTGCCACCCGAGGTTGGCCGTTATTTTTACGATGCTGCCCAGTCAGCAGCCCAGCGCAATCCCATCCTGCTGGTCATTGCAGGAACCCCTGACCTTAAATCGGTATTGAGCCGTTCCAAGGCCACCTTCATTGAAAGGATGAATACCCGGAACATAGGCCTGCTTTCATGGGATGACACAAGTCGGGCCTTGATTGAGCCTTTCGGCAATAATATAACTTTCGATGACAATGCAAAGTTTTCCATTCTCAGCAAGACCCAGGGCTATCCCTATTTCATCCAGCATTGGGGAAGTGCACTCTGGGATGTACTGGTCCGTAAAGGTGTAACCCATGTCGGTGATGAGGAGGTGAAGGATGCACGTAATACAGTTGATCAATTACGCAATGATCTCTATTTCAACCGCATCAAGGAGTTTGAAAGCAAAGGAATGTTGGTTCCAGTGGCCGAGACAGCTTTTCGAATTGGGGAGGGAGGGAAACCCTCTGCATATGAATTCGATGTAACCATCAAAAGGATGTCCCATACACTTGACAAATTGGAGGCCGAGGAGAAGCTGTTGCATACCGGATTTATCTGGCAGGAGGGTATCGGCAATTGGCAATTCGGCATTCCCAGTCTTGCCACCTATGTACGCGAGCATGGCACTGAAATGATTTTTAATCAAATCAAGATAGAAAATGCCATTCCTTCACTGCGAAAGGTTCATTCTTATTTCAAGCTTGCATCTAAATTACCGACCTCATATCTGGAGGAAAATTTGAATAAGTTTCTGAAGGGAACTAGCCAGGAGAATCAAGCCGACGATCATTTGGCTTTTTTCTCCGAGTTGGGAATTTTATGCCCCGGACGTAAACCAGGTTACCGTCTTCTTGCAGGCCCTTTGTTGACAGAAGCTATCTTTGAAAAAGCCGAGAGGTTGGAAGCAAAGCCCGAAATGGAACCAAATCAGGAGCCAACCCTTCAAACCCGACATGAGTCTGATGACGACTATACGCCAAGCATGTAATACTTAATTACAACGGTAACTATTCGGGAATGGAACTTAGGTTGATTTTTTGTCTGTATCTTGAAGATTTTAGAATTTACAAACAAAAATGTACAGGATTATGGAGAAAATATATTGGGTTATTCCGATTTTACCTATTATCATGGCACTCCTGATACCTGAATAGTTACATACTATTTTTGTTTTCCCCAACGATGCTTTACAATCATGATTCAGTTAATTGGTGGTGTAAATTACATCAGGTATTGACCCATTGAATTATTAATCAGTTACAATTCTAAAACGAAAGGATCCAAGCCCATGAGTGAGTTACCAACATTTATTTTCGAACATAAGTTTAGCAAACCACGCGAACAGGTCTGGAATGCCTGGACTCAACCCGAAATGCTGTCCCACTGGTTCGGGCCAAATGTCGAAACAGTCATTCACAAGCTTGATCTCAAGGTAAACGGGTTTTGGTATTGTGAAATGAAATGGGGAGACAATTCCATGTACCAAAGTGGTGAGTATCTGGAAATCGTTCCTCCCGAGAAACTTGTCTGGCTTCATTCAACCACGGATGCAAACTGGAACATCATGGCTATGCCCAACAACTGGCCAAGAACAATGCACTCAACCATGACCCTTGAAGAATCCGATGGAGTGACAACACAAGTTCTGACCTGGGTACCCCATGATGCAAATGAAGCCGAACTGGCCTGCTTTGAGAACGTCAAGGAGGATATGGGTAAAGGTTGGAGTGCCGGAATGAAACTCATAGAGGAAATGCTGGCCTAACGAAAGGTTGTATACCCGGAAGAGCAGATGCGCTGGTTTGAGGAAACGGCACTGTTGAGAAAAGTCCTGCTTGAATGTGAGCTTGAGGAGGAAATCAAATGGAACAAACCCTGCTTTACTCATCAAGGTAGGAATATTTGTATCATCCAGAATATGAGGGATTTCCTTGCTCTCCTGTTCTTCAAGGGTGTATTGTTGAATGATCCCGAGGGACTGCTTGAGGTTCAGGGGCCCAATTCCCGGTCAGACTACAGGATGAGGTTTACAAATCCCGAGGAGGTCCTTGCTATGACCCGCTGGATCAAGTCTTTTGTTGAACAATCCATTGAATACGAAAAGGCTGGTCGCAAGGTTGAACTATCAACACACCTCGATTATCCTCGGGAGTTGCTTGAACGCTTTACGAGTGATCCTGAATTGAAAGAGGCATTTGATCGTTTGACACCGGGGCGTAAACGAGGATACATTTTGTATTTCTCACAAGCCAAGCAATCAACGACCAAAACCAAAAGAATTGCCAAGTACAGATCAAGGATTATCGCGGGGAAGGGAATGCTGGACCGCTAATGGTATTCTCAATACAAAAGAGAGGTATATACCCTATTTATTCCCTGTGCTTCCTTACTGATGTGAAACTTTGAAACCGCCTGTTCACGAGCTTTCTTGCGCATGGTTTCCCGCAATTCCCCATTTGAAAGCAACTCTTTGGTGGCTTTGACCATTTCCTCCGAATTGTCAATCTCAACAACCCTGCCAATGTCCTTGCCAATCAATATTGGCCATGCTCCAGTCATTGATGTAACAACCGGAGTTCCGGTAGCGAGTGCCTCGAAGGGTACCAATCCAAAACCCTCTGATCTGGAACAGGCGATGCAAAGGACCATGGATCGGTAGAGTTCATCCATTCCTTCGGTACCTATCTCCCCTGAAAAAACTATCCTGTCCTGGAGGTCTGCCCGCTCGATTATCGTGAGTAGATGTTGCTTGAATTTTTCATCCCTTGGTTTGCATAACCCGATAATTTTTGCTTTATAATACTTTTGTTCAGGCAAGACTTTCAGCATCGTATCTACAAACAGATCAACCCCCTTTGCGTGGCGAACCCTACCTACACATCCGATCCAGTTTCTTTCGCTGGAATTTTTGCCTTCAGATAGTTTAGGATCAGGAAAGTACCTTGTCGTATCGATTCCATGATGGATTTCGGCCGAGAATTTGTCTCGATCCAGAAAATTGTAGATAAAGCTGGAAGTGGCAATAAGTGCATCCATCTTGCCAAGTAGCTTGAGGAACATTCTGCTATGATGGTGATTGGTTGCTGATGTAAAAACAATTTTCCATTTTTGCCCTAGAATATCTCTCAGAAAGATTCCCAATACCATGTCTATTGCCCGACGGGCATGCAGGACACGATATCTGGCGATCCCATTGGGTTTCGAAAAGCCCTTGATAATCAGGGATAAGATAGAGAATTTACTTTGCCCTCGATTCAAATCTCCCCAGTCCGCAATTCCGACATCCATCGTTTTCTCCTGATGGGGAATAAGATCCTTGACAGTAGAGGAAACGCCGGTATGCCTCCTGTGCAAATTGGCAATAATCACATTTGGAAGTTCGGTTTTCATTGCTTGGACTGTTGTATAGGCGTTTTGTTTTAGGCTTCACCCAAAAGATGGATTGGAAGGAATCATCAATGTGACAGAACTGAAACTGCTTGCAGAATATTATCGATAGCCTCATTCAACAACTCTTCCTGTTTGGCAAAACACAGACGGAAATAACCCTGACTACCGAATTCACTTCCAGGTATCACAGCAACATGGGCATTTTCCAACAAATAATTGCAAACGTCGTGATCATTGGACAATTCACCAGCTCCCATCAGTTCACGACAACCCACGAAAAGGTAAAAGGCACCTTCCGGTTTATAAATATCCAGATATGGTGATTGTGACAACTTGCTGCAAACAAGGTCTCTTGCCCTAGTATAATCGTGCAACCAATCCTTGAGGAACTCCTGAGAACCTTCCAGGGCAGCAACTGCTCCAACCTGACTTATCGATGAGGCATTGGTCGTAGATTGTCCCTGAAGCTTGATCATTTGTCCAATAAAGTCACTTTCTCCAGCACAATAACCAATCCTCCAACCTGTCATGGCATAGGATTTTGACAGGCCACTGACAGTCAGGGTTCTGGAAATCAAGTCGGGAGCAACCTTGGTCAGGCTGTTAAACTCCGCATCATCATAAATTATGGCTTCATAAATATCATCACATAAAACCGCTACTTGTTGGTGTTTTCTCAGGATTGTAGCGATTTCTTCCAGTTCGGATCTTGTATATACCGCTCCCGTCGGGTTCCCTGGTGAATTCAGAATCAACCATCTGGTATTGTTCGTAATGGTGGATTCGAGTTGTTGTGCTGTTATTTTGAAACCGGCCGTCTCCGGACATTGTACCAGAACGGGGGCTCCTCGTGCTATCTTGACAATCTCAGGATAACTTACCCAATAAGGTGCAGGAATAATGACTTCATCACCTTGCTCAAGTGAAACCATCAAGGCATTGAATATCAGTTGCTTGCCACCGCAACCAACGACGATATTGTCCAATTGATAGTCGGTTCCATTCTGTTTGTTGATGTGATTGGCAATCAACTTCCGCAAATGCGGTGTTCCAGCAACGGCAGTATAACCGGTTTTCCCCTCCAAGGCCCCGGTATAAGCAGCCTCAATTATATGAACCGGAGTATTGTAATGCGGTTGCCCCTCGGTTAGATCGATTACGTTTTTCCCCTCGGCAATCATATCCTTTGCTCGTTGAGCAAGTTTAATGGTCCCAGATACCCTTACCGAACTGATATTTTGATTGATTTGCAAGGATGTCTCCTAAATTTGTTGGGCAGGAAGGTTAATCACCATCAAACCGTATTATTGGGGATTGACCATACCAACCATCAGGTAACAATTGTATTTGCAAAACTCAACCTTGTTCCTCAGATGTCCTTCAAGCCTTTCCTTGAGCTTGTCGCGGGATTTATCTCTGGTCAATAGTCTGAAAATGGTGGCCATCGTACCCCTGATAAGTGGGTTCTTGTCCTTCAACTCGCGATCAATCCTGAAAATCGAACTGCCAACAAATTTGTTTAATTCCGACTCCAAATCGATGGAAGGTGCTACCTTGTCGGTAATATCATCAATGAATGCGATCTCCAATCCGGCCTTCTCAACTTCTTCATGAAACCTTGTAATGGCATGTCCTCCACCCACCGGACGGTAATTTAGCTTCATTTGCTGTCCCTCGGGGGTTCGAAAGCAGTCGGAAATCAAAATCAAGCCTCCCTGCCGGGTTACCTTTCGGGCTTTCTTGAGTGAAACCTCAAGGGGGATGTATTGAAAACTTTCGGAAAACAGGCAAACATCAAATTGCCTATCTGTTTCAAACTCTTCAAAACCGAGATTATGTATCGGCGTACCCTGACCCATCTTGGCCTCACACCTTTTTGCTAGGGGAGGGCTAGGTACAACTATTTCAAGATCGTGTCCAAGTTTGCTCAGGGTCAGGGCCGTCTCACCGGCTCCACCCCCAACATCAAGTATGCTCAGATGTTCCCCTTCCGGCAAATGGGAAATGAGCCTTTGTGTATACAGTTCCTGGGCCTGCAAAAGGTTGCCGGCACAAACTTCAATACCCTCTTGCCAAATTCCGTAGTGAAGATGTTCCTTGCCCGTCAGAAAACGAACAAAATTAACACCCAAATCCAGACCGAGAGTTTTGGTATCGATTTTTCTACCGGTTTTAATCAAATCTATAAATCTTTTTTGAAATTGTTCTTGATTTCTGGTTGAGGTATTAGGTTTTCAATAATTCATGTGTTCTTGGAACTCATTGAAAATGCTTTCATATACTAACCGCTTGAATGGAACTATTTTTTTTATCAGTTGACCTGTTTTCATCCATTGCCAATTCGAAAACTCGGGATGTTGAGTATTGATGTTTATTTGGCTGTCATTGCCAATAAAATCAAATAGAAACCATTTTTGTTCCTGGCCCCGATATTTCCCACCCCATAGATTCGGAATCATCTCGATGGGCAAATCATACATATAGGTGCCTTTGGTGTCCGCAACAAATTGAACCAGATCAGAGGAAATTCCCGTCTCTTCCTCCAATTCCCTGAGTGCTGCTGAATGGTTGTCTTCCCCCTCATCAATACCACCCTGGGGCATTTGCCATGCATCATCAATTCCATCAATGCGTTGACCGGCAAATACCAGATTATCGCGATTGAGCAAGACGATACCGACACATTTCCGATAGGGAAGGTCTTCTACATCCTCAAGATACAAGGTTCCTCTCAAACTGGGGCTTTTTCGAACCTGGAACTTAGAATTTTCCTGATCCCAAGGCCTTGAAGCCGTGAATAAGGTCAATCGCATAACCAAGTTGGTTATCTGTCCTTCGCAATTCTTCCAAAGCTTCATTCAGTTGGGCCATCTCTTCCTGCTCTTCCTCGTTGATGGGAATACCGTCATTTTCAAGGCTGTTATCATACTTGGCCTCCGAAAATAAATACCTTGCGTCTTCTTCTTCCTCTTCAACTTCGACATATTGCCATTCCAGCAAAATATCCGGGGTTATGCCATTACCCTGTATGGATTTTCCTGATGGGGTATAATATTTTGCCGTCGTCATTCTTAAGCCGCCAAACTTCCGTTCGCTTGAAGAGTCCACACCCTTCTCACTGTCAAGGTCAATCAGGGTTTGAACTGATCCCTTGCCAAAACTTTGAGTGCCTATTACAGCAGCCCTTTCATTGTCTTGCAATGCACCTGCGACAATTTCCGAGGCCGAGGCTGATCCACTGTTGATGAGGACAACAATCGGGATGCCATGTGAAATATCACCATCATAGTAATCCCCGGCTTTAAAGGTATCGGCCTGGTCATCCCTTCTTCTGATTGAGACAATATCACCTTCATCAAGAAAAAGATCGGTAACACCTACAGCACTTTGAAGCAACCCGCCGGGGTTGTTACGTAAATCAATTACCAAGCCTGCAAAATCATGGATATCTCCATATTCGGCAACTACTTCCTCAATACCCTCCTCAAGATTTGGAATGGCTTGATTGCTGAAGGTCTTGACCCTTGCAATGATCACATCCCCTATTCGTCTGACCTCAGCGGCTTCGATCTGGATAATATCTCGGGTAATTGTAACTTCGAATGGGTTATCTACATTCTCCCTCAGGATTGTAATGGTTATATCCTCGCCGGGAGGTCCCCTCATTCTGTCAACCGCTTCCTGCAGGTCCATTTCCAAAACGGTCTTTCCTTCGATTTCTATTATATAATCACCTGCCTGTATACCGGCCTCAAAGGCGGGAGTGTCATCTATTGGAGAAATGACCTTCACATAACCGCTTTCAGTAGTTACCTGTATACCCAATCCTCCGAATTCCCCCGTGGTTCTTTCCTCCATTTCCGTCATTTCTTCCGGACTGATATAACCCGAATGAGGATCAAGAGAACTTAACATGCCATCAAGCGCCGCCTGAATCAATTCGGACTTATCCACTTCCTCGACATAAGAATTATCAATCCTGCTCAGTGTTTCGGAAATAAGCCCAATTTTTTCATAAATATTGAATTCCTCTTCATCGTTTGACTCTGCCCACACTGGTTGAAGAGGCATCAAAACAAGGAAAATTCCAGCCATTAAAGGGAATTTGGGTAATCGCAATCTAATCATGATCGTCCTAACTATACGGAAAACTAGGTGAGAATTCAGGTCTATTTGTTTCCAAGAAAAATATAATTCTCTTTTCATAAGGTTCAATTAAAATATTTTTTACCACAACACGCACAACTCGTTACATCAATCTGTTTAAACATCGCATATCAGGGTATTGCCTGTCATTTGCTCCGGTTTGTTCAAGCCCAGCAAATCAAGCAAAGTTGGAGCAAGATCAATCAAGCTGCCACCATCCCTCAAATTGAATGATTTGTTGGGTGATACCAGAATGACTGGAACAGGATTTGTCGTATGTGCCGTATGTACTCCACCGGTTTCCTCGTCAATCATCATTTCACAATTCCCATGATCGGCAGTTACAATGAGTTCACCACCAACCGCCAAGATTTCTTCTGTTATAATGCCGAGTGCCTCGTCGGTTGCTTCACATGCCTTGATGGCTGCGGCTAAACTCCCCGTATGTCCAACCATGTCAGGATTCGCAATATTCACTACGATCAAGTCAAAACCCTTGTTTACTGCCTCCTTGAATCCCCCGGCAACTTCCCTGACAGACATTTCAGGTTCAAGGTCATAAGTTGCAACCTTGGGACTGTTGGGCATGAAGCGGTTTTCTCCTTTCTCCATGGCTTCCTTGCCACCATTCAAAAAGAAGGTGACATGGGGAAACTTTTCGGTCTCGGCAATTCTCATCTGGGTTAGATCATGCTGTGCCACCCATTCCCCCAAGGTATTTTTGATCACAGTTTTCCTGAAAAGCGGTTCGATCCAATCCCTTGGTGGTGTGAAATAGTTGGCCATTGAAACTGCTCGGAAGATGGCAGGCCTATTTGTGACATCAAATTCCTCAAAATTCGGATCGGCC
>CAZHIL010000016.1:0-5324 GCA_964532985.1 uncultured Albidovulum sp.
ATTACTTTAACCGTTGGTGGGCAATAACGTAATGTCAGGCCACATCGTCTCCGACCCGAATCGTTTGGAGAATTTTATTGTACTGATTGACGTCTCACGAACGGTAGTTTTTGTGATTGAGGGATCTGTGCATACCATTGCATCAGGGTCTGCCTTTCTTCAACGGTCATGAATGTGGCATTCGAGGGGGGCATGGAAGTGGTCATGACGGAATGCAGGAAAATCCTGTCGGCATTGTCGATAATTTGTTGTTCAGTCTCCAACAATACCGTTTTTGGAGCCCACGGGATTTGATCCCAGACAGGTTGCCGATTATGACAAACCACACATCTGATCTGGATGATTTCATCTACCTCATCAAACCCCACCAACTCAACATGGCTTGTCGGATCATCAGTGGTTTGTGCATTGGATAATTCGATATCATCACCAATGGGAGGCTTGAGGGCAGAAAGCCACATGATGGCTATAAATATTATCGCGGTTACGGCCCAGGTCCAATTGGGATGGCCCTTGCGGGCATGAATGGTATTGAAATAATGGCGAATGGTAACTCCCATCAGGAAAATCAGGGAACAGATGATCCAGTTGTATTCACTGGCAAAGGCCAACGGATAATGGTTAGATAGCATCAAAAAGATGACAGGTAGTGTTAGGTAATTGTTATGGGTTGATCGAAGTTTCCCAATCCTGCCAAACTCAGGGTTGGGTTCCTTGCCCTGTTTTAAATCCGCAACAACAATTTTTTGATTTGGTATGATGATCAGGAAGACATTGGCCGTCATGATGGTTGCTGTAAATGCACCAATGTGGAGGAGGGCGGCACGACCAGTAAATATCTGGTCATACCCCCATGACATTACGACCAACAAAATAAACAGCAGGAGCATCAGCGTTATCGGACGCTGTCCCAGTCTGGATTTGCAAAGTAGGTCATAAAATACCCACCCGATGGCCAATGAACCACCGGAAATCAGGATGGCCTGCCAAAGCTCAAGATCCATTTTGGATCGGTCAACCAGATACAGTTCGGCACCGGACCAGTACATGATAGCCATCAGGGCAAAACCGCTCAGCCAGGTGGAATAACTTTCCCATTTAAACCAGGTTAACTGAGTGGGTAGATTGGGTGGGGCGACCTGATATTTCTGAATATGATAAAAACCACCCCCATGAACCTGCCATTCCTCGCCACTCACACCTTCGGGAAGGTTCGGTCTCTTGTGCAGGCCCAAATCCAGAGCAATGAAGTAGAATGAAGAGCCAATCCAGGCAATGGCTGTTATGACATGAAGCCATCTGAAGGCAAAAGCCAGCCAATCCCAAATTATTGCTATTTCCAGCATCGGATTTACCTTCCCCCGTCTTCTGGTTTACATATCTCTAATAGCTTCACCAACTTTGAAATGAAAAGTCCCACCAATTGATTTATTCGAAAGGGCTGGGACAACGGTTTGGCTTATTGGGAAGTCAATCACTCTCGTTCAGCCCATCCAGCGAAAATCCTCTCCAAGGCAACGACAATATAGAAAAGGATTATTCCCAAAAAGGCCAAAGCAATCAGAACCGAGAACATCAAGGGGTAATCCGCATTGATCTTACCACTGTCAAACAGATGTCCCAACCCCTTACCATGGGGTTCGACTATCTCCATCAGGTTGGTACCGATAAAGGCTAGGGTAACTGCAACTTTAAGTGCACCAAAAAACTCCGGCAGGGTCTTGGGAAGTGCTATTTTCCAAAAGATGGTAAGTCTTGTGGCACCGAGGGAACGTAAAATGTCGCGGTATTCCGGCTCAAGGGTGGATAAACCGATTGAAACCGAGACGGCAATCGGGAAAAATGAAATCAGGAAGGCTATCAGGACGGTGTTGAGATCATCCAGACCAACGAGAATCAAGGCAATGACCGGAACCACCGTTGCCTTTGGTATGGCATTGAACCCTACCAGCAATGGATAAAGCCCCTCCCGGATAATGCGGGAAAATCCCATGATCATGCCAAGCAGGGTCCCGACCAGCACCGATAGTCCCAGGCCGGCTACCGTTCTCCAAAAGGTATCCCAACCATACTCCAGAAACAAAACCCTGTATTTCCAGAAAGCTGGTCCGAGATCGGATGGTGACGCCATTTTGTAATTGGGCCAGCCATTGATCCAGACGATCCATTCCCATATTACCAAGAATATGATGATGGCTGCCAAGGGAACAACAACTTTTCTTAACAGATTATTTCGCATTTCCATGGCAGGTCTCACTTCCTTCCCTGGGCTACTTCAATCTGGTGTCGCAAGACTGCAAGTAGCTCCGTGGTTTTGGGCGTGTACAGATCATCCAGAGACCGTTCCGGTCCCAGATCGACATTTATCCTGTATTGACTTCTTGCCGGCCTATCTGATAGCACGATAACTTCATCGGAAAGAAATACCGATTCCCTCAGATCGTGGGTTATGAGCAGGCAGGTTATCTTCTCTTCTGCCCTCAGTGAATGCATGATCTGCCACAATTCTTCCCTGGTAAATGCATCCAAGGCTCCAAATGGTTCATCCAGTATCAATACTTCGGGTCGATGAACCAGCGACCGGCACAAGGAAACCCGCTGCTTCATACCGCCGGACAATTCGGAAGGCCGATTCTCTTCATAACCTTCCAGGGAAACCAGCTTGAGCAACTCCCTGGCACGGTCTTCCTTTTCCTTGGCAGGCATTTTCGGGGCAACAATCTCAAGTGGCAGGGTTATATTCTTGACAACACTACGCCACTCAAGCATAACCGGGTTCTGAAACGCCATACCAACTGTTGGTTTGGGTCCGACAATCTCGGTGCCACCAAGTTTGATTGATCCCTTGGTAGGCTTGATAAGCCCTGAAATCAATCTGGTGAGAGTTGACTTGCCACAACCTGACGGCCCGACGACAGAAGTAAATGCTCCTTCGGGAACTTTCAGGCTGATATTGTCAAGTACTGGGAACGGTCCATCTGGAGTAGAAAATTCGTGCGAAACTTCGTGTAATTCAATCTCGGACATTTCGTTCCTTCAAAAAAAACATGGGCAGGTATTTATTTTTACCTGCCCATTGTAAATGGAGTTACTTGATCATTCTGCTTTCAGCATCACCCAGATATTCATCAGTGAAATACAATGATGGATCGGGGTCGTTCGTGAACTCGTAATTTTCGGCCAACTGATCAATGGATGCCTGGAAGCGGTCAGCATCAATATTGCCCATGCCATTGGCCTGGACATAATCGGTATAGACATTGGCATCAATTGCCAGATTCAGACGCCAGGTTTCCAGATCCTTGTCAAGGGCTGGATTCCTTTCGGCGATACTGTCAACACTTTTGGCTGGGTCTGCCAAAGCCGACTTCCAACCATTGATTATGGCTCGGACGAAGCCACTTACAACTTCGGGATTTTCGGCAGCATACTCGGTATTGACGATTATTGAATTACCATACAGTTGTAGGCCATAATCAGCCATCAGGATGGTTGTAATGTCTTCTTCCGGTATTCCCAACCTGATCAAATTTAGATAGCTAGAGAAGGAGAATCCCGTAATCGCATGCACTACACCTTCGGCCAAACTTGGTTCCCTAGTTGGAAATCCAACCGGCTCAACCGTGATCTTGGAAACATCCAGATTGTTGGCCGAGGCAAATGCCGGGAATTGTGCCCAAGCTCCATCAGGCGGAGGTGCACCAAGAATTCTTCCTTCGAGATCCTTGGGAACTTCAACACCCAGGGATTTTCTTCCCACAACGGCAAATGGAGGCTTGTCATAAACCATCATGATACCGATGACTGGAGCACCCTGGTTTTGGTCTAGAAACTTGATTAGGCTGTTGATATCGGCAAACCCGAATTGAGCTGCCCCGGTTGCAACCTTCGGGATTGCATCAAGGGAACCCTGACCAGCCCAAATATCCACTTCCAGCCCTTCTGCAGCAAAATGACCTTCATCAATTGCTGAGAAGTAGGCTCCGCTTGGACCTTCAAATTTCCAGTCAAGAGCAAAGTTCACAGCTGTTTGTGCACTTGCCATCCCGCCGGACAAAAGCAGGACAGAGAGCAAAACCATTATTCGACGTATCATAAGCAACTCCATTATTTTAGAAAAATTGATTTGAATAATAAAAGTATAAATTAATAGGTTTGTAAATCAACAAAATTTGAAACGTTTTGGTCTGTTCGGATTTAAACTTCCGATTTGCACTGCTGTTTGAGTTTGGTTCAACTGCCCCTGTAGGTCGAATAACCAAAGGGGGAAAGAAGAAGAGGGACATGGTAATGCTAGGTTTCCATCAGTTTGAAACGGATGGGAATTTCGTCATAAAACCCGGCGATGCCCTGATCCTTGAAATATTCCCCGGCATGAAAAACCAATTCGTAATCACCCAACTCGAATTCCTCTTCGGTCAGAATCGGTGAACCGGTCCTGCCATCACTGTTGGTTATCATCTCCCGAACCGGGGAGTTTCCGTTTGTGGTAATTCTGGATAGGGCAATCCTCAACCCAGCTGCCGGTTGTCCCCTGGCAGTATCCAAAACATGCGTGGTCAGAAATCCTTTCACGGCGAATCCTTTCGTTTGGTACCTATTTTCCGGTAGGTTTAACCATAACTGGCAACAGGCATCATTGCCAGGGAAGCAATATTATATAACCCTCGGGCAGTTACGGCAGGTGTTACAATATGCGATTTGTTACCCATACCCATTAAAATGGGCCCAACCTCAATTCCACCAGAGACACTTTTGAGGAGATTTCTGGCAGCACCTGCACCAACGGTACTGGAATAAATAAGGGTATTCGCCTTGCCCGAAAGACGGGATTTTGGCAGAATATCATTGCGCAGTTCTTCATTGAGAGCCGTATCGGAATTCATCTCTCCCTCGTATTCAAAATCAAGTTGTTGTCGGTCCAGCAGTGCCAAGGCATCTCGTGTCAAACGTCCCGAATGGCTGTCAAGATTGCCAAACTGGGAATCTGAGCAAATCGCTATCTTGGGTTCAATTCCAAATCGTTTTACATGGCGGGCGGCCGCAATCACCGTTTCTGAAATTTCCTCGGCATTGGGATCGGGATGGACATGTGTATCGGCAATGAAGAGCATTCCCCCGTCAAATATGATAAGGGACATGGCTCCAATCGGCGACAACCCGTCCTTGCCAAGAATTTGATCAATGTATTTGAGGTGCCACAAATACTGTCCTTCCGTCCCACAAATCATGCTTTCCGCTTCACCCCGATGAACCATCAATGCTGATATGACTGTCGTATTGGAACGGACAATCGTTCTGGCCAAATAGGGGGAAACACCCTT
>CAZHIL010000017.1:0-7551 GCA_964532985.1 uncultured Albidovulum sp.
GTTTGGGTTTGCGACGCTAACCTTAATATTCAACCAAGTCCATCTATTATGAATGGACACACAAATGATTTTCCCTCGATTAAGAAATTTTTCAACCTCTGATCAATCAGGGGAGGGTATACGAAAGAAGTAGATGTTTGATATAATTACAAAAAAGATTGAATGGGGTGAGCAAACGCTTACTCTGGAAACTGGTAAGATTGCAAGACAGGCAGATGGTTGTGTAGTGGCAACCTTAGGTGAAACATGTGTCATGGCTGCCGTTACCTTCGACAAGAAACAAAACAGCGAGTTGGATTTTTTTCCTCTGACCGTCAATTACCAGGAAAAATACTATTCCTCAGGTAAAATCCCCGGAGGATTTTTCAAACGGGAAGCAAAACCCTCGGAGGCCAGCACATTGATATCACGCCTGATTGATCGTCCAATCAGGCCTTTGTTTTCCGAAGGTTTCAAAAATCCCGTTGACATTGTTTGTTCTGTCCTCTCACATGATTTGGAGAATGATCCGGACATTCTGGCCATGATTGCCTCATCGGCGGCTCTGGCAATTTCTGGTGTTCCTTTTCTGGGTCCCATTGGTGCTGCAAGAGTAGGCTTAGCCAACGGTGAATTTATCCTCAACCCCTCCATTAGCGAAATAGAACAAATGGGGAATGGCCAAAAGTTGGATTTGGTGGTGGCTGGAACATCTGAAGCGGTCATGATGGTTGAATCCATTGCTTATGAATTGACTGAAGAAGAAATGCTGGGTGCCGTGGTTTTTGGTCACGAGAATATGCAACCGGTCATTGACCTGATCAACGAATTGAAAAAAGAAGTGGATAAACCGCAATACAGTTTTGTTTCACCAGAAACGAATGAACTCGATGAGAAAGTTACTTCCATTGGGCGAGAATTGATTGCTGATGCCTACGAAATTTCTCAAAAGACTGAAAGACAGGAAGCAATTTCGGAAGCAAAGGAAAAAATAAAATCAGAACTTGAGGAAGAATATTCTGAGCGTGAAATTTCCGGCCAAATCAAAACACTTGAGTCTGGAATCCTGCGAAACAACATCTTGGAAAAAGGCCACAGAATAGATAATCGGTCATTAACACAAGTCAGACCCATCGAATGTGAGGTGGGATTGTTTTCGAGACCGCATGGTTCGGCGTTATTCACCCGGGGTGAAACCCAGGCTTTGGTCATGACCACCCTAGGGACAGGGGATGATGAACAAATAGTAGATGCCCTGCATGGGAATTTCAGAGAGAACTTCCTCCTACATTATAACTTCCCACCTTATTCTGTTGGGGAAACAGGCAGGCTTGGCCCTCCGGGTAGAAGGGAAATCGGACATGGCAAACTTGCCTGGCGGGCCTTGAAGCCGGTTTTGCCTGATCCTGACCAATTTCCCTATACGATAAGGGTGGTATCGGAAATCACGGAATCAAATGGTTCATCATCCATGGCAACTGTTTGTGGCGCTTCCCTCTCGATGATGGAGGCTGCTGTTCCCTTGAAAGGACATGTTGCAGGTGTTGCTATGGGTTTGATCTTGGGTGAAGATGGCAAGTTTGCAGTACTAACGGATATTCTGGGTGGCGAAGACCATTTTGGTGATATGGATTTCAAGGTTGCGGGAACCAAAAATGGTGTCACTTCCTTGCAGATGGATATCAAGGTTGCCGGCATAACACCGCAAATCATGTCACAGGCACTCGATCAGGCCAAAGATGCAAGAATGCATATCTTGGGAGAAATGTCTAAAGCCATATCGGGTGTCGGTGAGTTTTCCGAATTTGCCCCCAGAATCATTTCCAAGAAAATCCCCGTGGATAAAATCAGGGAAGTCATTGGGTCTGGTGGAAAGGTCATTCGTGAAATTACCGAAGTATCCGGTGCCAAGATTGAAATCAACGATGATGGTATTGTCAGAATTGCTTCACCAGACGGCAATGCCTTGGAAAAAGCCTCCAGCATGATCGAAGAAATTGTAGCAGTACCTGAGGTCGGCAAGATATACACTGGAAAGGTTGTCAAGATAATGGACTTCGGTGCCTTTGTTAACTTCATGGGCAAAAGAGATGGCTTGGTCCATATAAGCCAGATTACCAATAGAAGGCTTGGTCATCCGTCCGAGGAATTGAGTGAAGGGCAGGAAGTAAAAGTCAAACTTACCAAAATAGATGATCGAGGTAAGTTCCAATTATCCATGAACAAGGCAAATTAGGTTTATGGCTAAATTTATGTTTGCTAGTTGATAAAACTCTTGATGACATCAAGAGTTTTATCAACTGCAACGTTCTCACCTTGCCCCAGTATTTTTGCATTGCTGATATAACTGAAACCGTTTTGGGGATCCAAGGCCCTTTCAATAGCTCTAGCAAGTTCCTTTGAATTGGTAACCATTTGGGATCCACCCTGTTCCTTGAGTTGTTCATATGCTGCTGAGAAATTCTCATAATACTTCCCATGTATGATTGGACATCCCAGAAGAGCTGGTTCGTAGGGATTGTGACCACCTCTATGAACCAAGGAACCTCCGATAAAACTAACTTTGGCCAGCCTGTACCATAAGCCCAATTCACCCATGGTATCCGCAATGTAAACGGTACCCAATTCACCAGGCAATTCCCCCTTCGACCTAAGTACCGAGTTTAAACCATAAGTACTTAGCAGTTCCGCTATCTCCCTTCCTCTTTCTGGATAGCGTGGAACCAAAATCAATTGGATATTGTTACCGATATTGCCAGACAATCTGACATGGGTTTCTGCAATGATTTCTTCTTCTCCCTCGTGGGTAGAGGCAGCAACCCATACATGTCTGTTTTGAAAATATTCATTCAGATTGGACAATTCTTCAGGGTCATGGGATAGTAGTTTCGATTCCTGTTTCAACTGCCCTGTTACAACTTGCTTGTTGGGATTTACACCCAGTTCCGAAAGCCTTGATTTGATTTCAGGGGACTGAACCAGAAACAGGTTTATTTTATCGAATAGGGCTTGGGTAAACTTTGGAAATCTCCTCCATCTGTGGAATGATTTTCTGGTCATTTTTCCATTAATGACCAAAAGAGGTATGTTTTGGTGATCTGCTTCCGAAATCAATACCGGCCAAAACTCGCTTTCAACAAGGATACCAACCGAAGGTTGCCAATGATTCAGGAATCTCCTTACACCAGGCAACAAATCGTAGGGCAGGTATTGATGTACAACATTTTCGGTAAGCTTTGATGTGACCATTTTCCCGGACGAAACGGTTTGTGTTGTAAGTAAGATATTTTGGTTTGGGAAAATTTTTGAAGTTTTCTCAATCAGAGACAACACAAGCAAGGTTTCACCTATACTGGCCGAATGAAACCAAATCAAGGTACCCTTTTTACGATTGGCTGACGGAATGCCCAAACGCTCCTTAACACGATTTGGATCTTCACCGCCCTGTTTTAACCTGAATAGGGAAATCACCCTTGCCAATCCTGGTGTTAAATTGGTAAGGAACAAATAGGAATTCAACAAATGGGATTCTGCCACCTTCTACCGTTTAGTTCTTTTGATTATTGATACGGATAGGAATTTACCCGCTTACTTTATCTAGTGCTTATATATCTGTCTATCTAAAATCACAAAGATAAATTAGGGATTAAATTTCAAGCGGTCTGGATAACATCATCCTCAATGTTATCCCTAGACCTTCAAAATCATGCGAATTTCCATTTTGTGTGCGATTCGCCCACCCACAGTTTGAGGATGAGTGGTTGGGAGATAGGATATAATGACAAAAAAAAGGTTTTATAAACCTAAAGGAAACCCAAATCCCGTGGATACGAATCCCACATCATTCACCGTTCTGATAAATTGATATATAATCAAATTACAGTGCAATTTTCAATACGCTTCAACTACTCAATTTTTAACCACTTCAATATATTTAATATGAAGGAATTTTCTTTGAGTCCTTACTACCAATTGCATAAGGAAAACTATATTCAATTTAGTCAAAACTTTTCCCTTGGTTAAAATTATAACATATGGATTTATCCCAAACTCCTGTTTCCAAATCAGATGAAAATAACCATTTGATTAAGGCTCATTTATTTTCACCCTCGCAACCGGAATCCTTTTTTTGTCATAGCCCCGGGAGTAATCCGACATTAAACGGAGTAATTTTTTCTGTTGGTTTGGAAATTCCCGAGTATATTGATGTATTGATTGTTGTCGGCAGGGGTTCATTTTCCATTCCCACTAATTTGCCAAGTGAAAGAACGGTTTTCTGCGAGACTGAACCTGACGAGGTAAACCCGAGAAATACCCGTTTCCTGAACCAGTTTGGGATTGTGGTTACATCAAGTGAGCATGTGTTAAAAACCGAAAAATGGCAACAGAACAATTTTAATGGTTGGTTTGTTGGAAAAGACTTTTCTGCCCACGGGATACAATACGAAAAAAATCATGATTGGTTTGCAAACTTAAAGCCATCAAACAAGATGGATAAAATTTCTATTGTCACCAGCAATAAAAACCGTAAAAAAAGACCTTATTATGCTAAGCGACTACAGTTTATTAAGGAGTTGCAGAATTTAATTCCAGAACACCTGGAATTGTATGGGAGAGGTTTCCGATCGGTTGGCGACAAAATCGAAGCCCTGTTACCTTACAAGTACCACCTCGCCTTGGAAAATTGCACCGGTCGTTTTTCCTGGACAGAAAAGGTGGCCGATCCATTCTTGTGCTGGTCTTACCCGTTTTATTTTGGCTGTACAAACCTGGAAGTTGATATTCCACCTGATAGCTTTGAATATGTGGATTTACAGGATTCCAAGGGCTCGGCAGAAAAAATGGTCAATGCCATACAAAATCAACTTTGGGAAAAATCATTACCTGCAATAGAAGAAGCTCGCAATCTAATGCTTAAAGAATTCAATATAATGTTCAGGTTCTCCGAGGTTGCCAAGATTGTCATGGATAGACCCGTCTTTGAGTGGCCAAAGAAACCACGATTGATCAGATCTGACCGTTCTTTGCGTCCTGACGGTATAGGCAAAGGAACCGTATTTGACTGGTGGCTAAGATCATCATTAATCATGATTGACCCAAAAATTGAATTGAAGCTCTCTGGTTTGTACTATTGGTATATGTACAAACGCAATAAAAGAAGAAAAAGGAGGGTTTTAATGAATGAAAAGTTGCAAGGTTAAATTGTTAATGGGCTTATTGGATTATCAAGCTATCTTGGTTCCATTTTTTCCAATGGCTGAATACTTAAAATGGTAATTCTCAAAAACAAACGTGTATTCGTGGCCGGTCACAATGGCATGGTGGGATCGGCACTCATTCGCAGATTGGCTGAAGAAGAGTGTTCGATATTGACGGCTGACAGGACCGAACTTGATCTGACACAGCAAGAGCCTGTTGAACAATGGTTCAAAGAGAACAAGCCAGATTATGTGTTTCTGGCAGCTGCCAAAGTGGGTGGCATTTTGGCAAATTCGCAATACCCGGTGGATTTCCTGGCAGACAATCTGGCCATACAGTCAAATGTCATTCGAAGTGCAGTTTCGAATGAAGTAAAGAAACTCCTGTTTCTGGGCTCCTCATGCATTTATCCGAAATTCGCCAAGCAACCCATTCAGGAAAGCGAATTGCTTGAAGGACAGCTTGAACCAACCAACGAATGGTATGCAATTGCCAAGATAGCAGGTATAAAACTCTGTCAGGCCTACAGGGAACAATATGGGCTGGATTTTATATCTGCAAACCCTAGTAATCTTTACGGACCTGGTGATAATTATCATCCTGATAACAGTCATGCTCTTGCTTCATTGATCAGGAAATTCTGTGAAGCCGTTGAATATGAATTAGATACCATCGAAGTCTGGGGAACAGGTAAACAGTTCAGGGAGTTTCTGCATGTAGATGATTGTGCCGACGGCTTGGTGTTTCTGATGAAACACTACAATGGCCGTGAGCATGTCAATTTGGGTTCGGGTGAAGATTTGTCTATTGCCGAACTTGCCAACCTGATCGCAGAATTATGTGGTTATACCAAGGGTTATGAATTCGATACCACCAGACCGGATGGTACTCCCCGAAAACTCATGGATTCTTCCAAAATAAACGTAATGGGTTGGAAACCCCAAATCCCTTTGAGGGAAGGGATCAGGCAAACTATCAATGAATATCGAAAGATGAGGGCTTTTGATCAGGTATGACAAGAATGCTTGGTAAATTATAAATATTTGTTTGTATTCCAGAAATTCACGCTAATTTTTGACCAATGGCATATTTCTGTTCTGCTTATATGCATTTATAGTTTTAGACTTGTTGTATGCAATCATTTCTGAAAAAACCAAACAAAGAATCCAATGTCTTGATGTGATGAAATCTAACCCGATATGATTTTTTGAGAAGAAACTATGCCTTTTCGGAAATATCCATAAAAGTTTGTGCTACACGACTTACGTCTTCATCAGTCATATTGTGGTGATTGGGAAGGTATAAACCGTAATCATGCAAAAAATCGGCATTTGGCAAATCTTTGCTTGGTGTATCTGAATTATATTTTTTCCAAAATGGATGACGTGAAATATTACCACAAATTAAAGGTCGACTCTCTATTTTGTTTTTTTGAAGGTGCTTAAATACTTCCAATCGATTTTTTACAAATGTCCCATATGCAAATGAAGATAAAGGTGTAGTACTGCTACTTTGACAGAAAAAATCACCTAAATTAGATTTGTAGGTATTGTAATTGGCTTCTCGTACTTCAATGATTTTGTTCAGTTTTAGAAGTTGCATCTGGCCTAATTTGGCTTGAAGGTCAGTTGAACGAATATTGAACCCTGCATTATAAAATGTGTATAAATTTTCAAATTCATCAATTTTATATTTATCAGTTAGCTGCTTTCTACTTGCCGGGTCCAGATCACGACTCCATCCGTGTGATCGAAGAGATAGCATTGTTTGATATAATTCATAATCATCGGTAACTACCATTCCACCTTCTATAGTTGAAATATGATGCCCATAATAAAAACTGAAACTTCCAGCTGTACCTATAGTACCTAGATTCATTTGATTATAGGAAGAGCCAAGTGCTTCACAGGTGTCTTCCAATAACATTATGTCGTACTTATCGCATAAGGTTCTTATTTCTTCCATATTATTGGAGTGTCCAAGTACATGAACCAATATCAGAAGAGCTGGGTCATGTTTATGGATGAGTGTTTCAAGGTAATCTAGGTCAAGTCCCAAATTTTTTGAATCACAATCACATAAGACTGTATCAAATGAAAACTGTAACAATGGTGATACAGTTGTTACCCAACTTACCGCAGGTGCTATTGCCCGGTTGTTTCTTAGACGGCCTAGCTCTTTTAATGCATAAATCATTAAAAGATTTGCTGATGATCCAGAATTAACAAATATAGGTAACTATTCAGGTACCCCATAGAGTAGACGAGGATTTTGTTTATTTCAACTGAAGTGAGGCCAATTGGTCTCTTTGGAATACCTGCAGGAACGGCCTTGATGTTACCGACAACCGTTGGTATTGGTATATATTCAAAC
>CAZHIL010000018.1:0-16862 GCA_964532985.1 uncultured Albidovulum sp.
TTTCTTGTACATACCATAAAATATCGGCAAGAACCAACCTTCCCTCGGCGTCCGTATTCAACACCTCAACGGTATCACCTTTCATTGATTTAACAATATCACCGGGTCTTTGGGCAGCACTTCCGGGCATATTCTCAACCAAGCCTACTATTCCAACCACATTGGCCTTGGCTTTTTTCAGGGCCAGGGATTTCATGACACCCGAAACAACCCCTGCCCCGGCCATATCCATTGTCATTTGCTCCATACCCTTGGCTGGCTTGAGTGAAATTCCACCCGTATCAAAGCAAACCCCCTTGCCAACCACCGCGACTGGATTGTCATCACTTCCCTTCCATTCCATGATGACTACCTTGGAAGGGCTAGCTGAACCCTCACCAACAGCAAGAAGTGTATTCATACCCAACTGTTTTAACTCTTCCTCTTCCAACACCTGAACATTTACACCCAATTCATCCAAAGCGATAAGCTGCTCTGCAAAACTTTCGGTCGTCAATGAATTTGCAGGTTCGTTAACCAGATTTCTGGTAAAGAAAGTGCCTGAGACGGAATTATTTAATGGTTCGAATTTCCTTCTGGCTTGATCAGATTTCTTGCACAGAATGATACAATTGTTCGAATTATCCTTTTCGTCTGCCTTTTTCGATTTGAATTTTTCAAATTTATATGCCTTTAGTGCTATACCTTCGGCGTAGTATTCTGGTTTAGGACGATCGTATAAAACCATGATATTGTTGCTGATGGCCAAACTCCCCAATTTGGCACCTGCTTTTCTCAGGTTTTTTTCACTTGCCTTACTGGGAACTTTTTGAATGACAAGTTTTTTGGCTTTATAATCAGCAGGAAAATCAATTTTAATGAAATCATTTTCAGATAATTTTTGGAAATCATCCGATTGGAGATATCTATCCATTTGTGGAAAATCTGCCTTGTTAATCAATTCACAAATTTCTCCCTCTCGCGAAGCTAAAAAAACAATCACATCATCGAACGATGACATTTGTTGCAGGGTTTCAGGGTTTAAATCTGAAAAATCAATTGGTATAGGGTTCTCCATCAGTACCTCAAAAATATATCAAGTTTTGTCATTAAATTGTTTCCTGTTGGCTTTTCACAGGTCATCATCTTATTTATTCCCTTTAAATTAAAATTAATTCGATCAATGCCAATAACTTTATTTAGATACACTTACATTCGGCTTTGTATCGGATTTATTTTTTTTACGGTCATTTTCGCCGGCTTGAATTGGGTCAATCTTCTGGTCAGAAATATTGACCTGCTGTTGGCCGAAATCCAATACCCATCCTACCTCCTGCAACATATGATTTTGGTTTTTGTTGTTGCCCTGGACAGGGTCATACCAATCTCGGCCTTTCTTGCAACGGTATATGTTGTCATAAAAATGCGTAATAATCATGAATTTACCATTCAACAATCAATGGGGCTTGGCAAACTGGGTATATCATTCCCAATCATAGCTTTCGCCATGACAGTTGGATTGATTGAGTTTACGCTGAAATTCGAATTTCGTCCCCATAGCGATAACAAAATTGTTGAATTGATCTCTGAACTTGAATGGACATTGGATGAATACAGAATCAAACCCGGCAGATTTCTGGATTTTCAGGACGGACGAACCATTATCACCGAGGGAGTAGGTGAAGATGGGGAATTGAATAATCTGGTCATTCACTTTGAATCCGAGGGGAATGAAAATGCCAGATTATGGGTTACTGCAAAAACGGGTGAAATCAATTATTCACCGGATGAGAAGGAATTTATACTTTCGGATGGACAGGTATTGTCACAAGTACAGATGGAAAAAGAAGATGAAACATTGGTCGTTATTAAATTCAGGGAATCACTTACTTTTACTGAAGAAAGAATAACCAAGGCATTTAACAAGAAATTAAGTACTACTGGCATACTAGATAGGATTACAAGCGAGGAAGGATTGAGTACCTGGCTGAAACTGGATATTCATGAAAGGGTCAATAGGGTTTTCTTTTCACTCTTTACCGTTTTGTGTGGTGGGATTGTCCTTATCCTTGGTTACAAGAACAATTGGAATGGTTTTATAACCATTTTTATAGCTTCATCTTTGGTATTGGGGAGCTATGTCTTGGGAAAGCAACTGGAATCGGCAGTACAGCTTAGCCAATCATTTCCACAAATTCAGTATATTTCTACAATTCCCATGATTCTTTTTTTTCTTGGTTGGGCTATAATTAAATGGGAGAAAAAAACCGGCCCTTTGTTAGAATGATACTTTCCGTTAGAAAACATTCACTTTTATCGGCAGCCAGGAAATATTATCCGTGACAATACACTGGTATATAACCAAAAAGTTCATTAGATCGCTATTGATAGTTCTGATAGTCTTCTTTTGCTTGGGTTATATCCAGGAATTGGCAACCGGTACAGTTGCATCCGTAGGAGGTGAGGGCTCTCTCTCGGGAAAAAAATTATTCCTTGTTCTCCTTTTTGTACCCCAATTCATTTTTGAAAACCTGCCAATGGTTTTCCTTCTGTCAGCTCTTCACTTTTGTATATTCTTGCTCAGAAGCCGGGAATATTTGGCAATTGTTACCTTTGGCAAAAAAGGTCAAAACGTAACTCGTCTGGTTATGGCATTGTCATTTGTCTTGGGCTTGTTGTGCCTTACCCTCATTAATCCCCTCGTTGCCTGGACCAATATTGAATCACAACAGTTGCTTACTGCCACTAATGAGAATGCAAAGATAGAAATTAATCAGGATAAATTTTGGTTACAGGTCGAAATTGCGGAAAAGGACGCCATCATCAGGGCAGCACGGCTTGATACCGGTCAGGAAAATCAGATCCATCTTGATGATGTTGAAATATTGGTCAAGAATATTGAAGGGTCTCCGGTGGAAAATTATTGCAAGGCCTCGGAAATCCATGTTCATGACCTTTACCTCGAAATTTTTCCAGAGGAACAATGTGATTTGGACACTGAACTTGTCAGAACTACGGATATTGGTGAAAATGCCTTAAGGGTATTAATAAAAACTGATATTTCACCAGAGGATTTTGTAGCTCTAATCCCTCTTGAGCAGACAAACGTATGGACGAGTTTCAAAATATCAAAAACTCTGGAAAAACTCGGGCTTTTGGCAAGTGCCCATGAACAAAATGTTTACTTTGTTTCCCTGATCGCCCTACCCTTTTTACTTGCTTTCATGGTTGGAATTGGTGTCGGAATTCTACCCTTTTTTGAATTGAATGGACTCTATATAGGTGCATTTTTGATTTTTCTTTTCGGGCTTGGGATTTTCTTCTTGGATAAGGTCCTGTATTCCTTTGTCGTAAACCAGAATTTTCCTTCCCTCATCGCTTCTCTGTTTTTTCCAGTTCCGATATTAATGGCACTTTGTGTCTTTGTTGGCATAACAACCTTTCCCAATTTTCAATTACCCAAGTTTGATCGAAAATTCTTGCCACTCATGGTGATGCTTGCAGCCATCTTTCTGTTTAACTTTGTAGTCAATTACTTTGTCATTCGCCAATTTTTGACAACTGAATATGCAGCACTCAATTTCTCCCTGATTTCATCAATTTTGCTCTTTGTTTTGATGCCTTATTTCGAAAAACAGGGAAATGATATTTACAATCTGAAAATCTTACCTTAGGTAGTCATTTCCTGTTTGAGGTTTAAACAGGGGTTAAAAATGGTTGTCAACAAAATTCGGAAGCTGGATTTTTCTGATGTATGAGTCCATTGGGAAAATAAACAATTCGGGTTGGTTCATATGCAAAATTTCTATATCGTGCCAACTCGCACTACTGATAACTATCAGCATTTGTTAAAAGAATATTTGTGATTATTCGTTCTCTTGTTAAAAACATCTTGATTACGTCCATGATTTTCTATTGGACGGTCAATCCGGGTCAGTCACAGGAAGAACCAAAAGTAAACCTGATTGCTGATGAAATCATTCTTTATCAAGATGGTCGTTTTTTGGCTGAAGGGAATGTAAAGATATCAACCGAAAAAATTCTGCTACAGGCAACCAGGATTGAATTTGATACTAAGACTTATGAATTTCAGGGCCCTCTTTACATTTCTGATACTTCTGGAACCAAGGCAGTAACGGATTTTGCTTCTCTTTCCAGTGAGGATCAAAGTGGTATAATCGAAGGGTTGGGAATTCTTTACCGCAACAGGCTGCAGATTACATCAGGAACAGCGAAAAGATCCAACGGCAGTTTGGTTTTTTTCAATAATTTGATTACTACATGCGAGGTTTGTACAGCAGGAGAAAAACCCCTTTGGTACTTCCAAGCAGAATCGATGACTGTTAAGGAAGATAGTGGCAGAATTCATCTCAAGAATGTCAGTTTCAAGATTTGGGATGTTCCCATTATCTATTTGCCATGGTTATCCCTGGGTATACCAACATCTGGCAGGCAAAGCGGTTTTTTAGCTCCCGAGGTTAAATATTCGAGTGATGTGGGTGTCGAGGTCAAGGTACCATATTATCAAGTTCTTAACGATCAGACAGATATTACACTTTCGTTTGGCCGGACACCCCAGAAAGAGGCCGGACTTAATTTGGAGTTTCGCAATAATTCGAAATCGGGGTGGATCTATTTTGAAGGAGCTTATCCGTTCAGGGAAGAAAATGACCTTGGGCTGTTTCAAAAGGATCTTGTATTGAAAGGTGTCCAAAAACCGGATGAAACCTCTCAAATCAGTTTCCTGGTAACTGATACCAGTTCGGAAAACACTTCCTATCCGGCTGGCTTATTTCCTGAAAAAAACAAGTTGATTTTTCTGGAGGGCACCAAAACATTGCCCATCGGGGAATTGAAGTTTAGAACCATTGATATTAGCCCTCTTAATCCTGCAGAAAACAAGAACAATCTGGAAAGGATTGTCAGTTTGGGATTGGAAACCAGGGATCTTTTGCCCAATGTCAGACCCAGACTTACCTTTGATCTGGAATTCAATTCCACTTTACAAAATACTGACCCTGCTTCTGTACCTCCGAATCAGTATGATTTCAAAAACGCATCTTTGTTGGGCAAATATTCAGACACCAGAATTTTTGGTGGAGGATTTAAAAGTTCAACAACGGTTTTCCTGCTTGGTGAAATGTATGATCATGATACTGCGGAAGAAAAAAAGAAGGTGAACTATGGTCGGGCCATGATTGTCAATAACCTGTCATTTCCCCTAGCCCAGTCAGGAGGCTCAGGATATCAGACAATTACTCCATTTATACAAACGGTATATTCACATGATAACGGTGCTGTACTGCCTGAAAGACCGAAGGCAAAACAGGTGATTGACCGTAGCAAATTCTTATCCAACCAACAGGATATCGCAGAATCATTTGTTAGGGATGGTCGAGAAGTGAGTTTGGGATTGAAATACTACACCACTTTCCAGGACAACCATCTCGATTTGATATTTGGGAAAACCATAATGGATGCCGAGAAAAAACCTGAATATGTTCATGCTGGAAACCAGGAAACACATTATTTTGCCGAAAGTATTCTGGAGTTGGGAGAAAATGTTGAGGTAAGTTCGTTGTTTGTAGGTGATAATGATTTAAGAGTGGTCAGCAATTATTCACGTCTGTCAATCGCAAATGATGATTATCAAGCGGATATTTCCTATGGATGGATCAGGGACGAGGAGAGTGATAATGCAAAATCCGAGTCGGCTAGTGCAAAACTCAGCATGCCATTCTCAGATCAATGGTCAGGCTACACCAATGTTGAATATGACTTTCGGGGAGAGTCCAAAAGGGAATTGGAAATCGGTGCAATCTACCACCATCAATGCTTGACATTAGAAATATCTGCTGAAAGGACCTACAAGACATCAACCACAGCACTCTCAAATCCTGATTATTCAATCGGAATTTCCTTGATAGGATTTACTTCTGCAAGTACTTTATCTACAAAAAAATGTAATTAAATCAGAATATTATGACAATCAGATTTTTCACCTTTGTAATTCTACTATTGGTCTTTGTTGCAAAACTCAATTTTGCATTCGGACAGACCAACCTGTTTGCTACCGCCTTCACGGTTAATGGAGCAGCTGTAAGCAATTATGAAATTGACCAGAAAGTACGTTATCTTCGCTTTTTAGGCGAAGGGGGAAACATAAAAAGCAAAGCTGAAGAGGAGCTGATACAAGAAAAACTCTACATACAGGAAAC
Organism: uncultured Albidovulum sp.; assembly: GCA_964532985.1. Taxonomy (GTDB): domain Bacteria; phylum Pseudomonadota; class Alphaproteobacteria; order Rhodobacterales; family Rhodobacteraceae; genus MPNP01. The sequence continues at coordinate 6,198 of CAZHIL010000018.1, forward strand.
AGATCGGGTAGGAATTGATCTTACCCCAAAACAAATACACACGGCAGCTACGGATTTTGCAGAAAGCAGAAACAATTCTCTCAATGGACTTCTGAATCAACTTGGGCGTTCAGGGGTCAACAAAGAATCCTTCTTTGGTTACATTGAAGCCCAATTGGCCTGGACCGAGTTTGCCAGGTCTGTTTTTGGTCCCACCATTAGAGATTTGCCGGTCCCGGATGTAGATGAAAAACTTTTGCTTGAGTACCGGACCACAACAAATTTGGTCAATCTACTCGAGATTGTTCTTGTCATTGATGAAAACAATCCCGATCAGGCCGAGCAGATAGCCCAGGAAATTTTTCGAAGTATTCGAACACCGGAAGATTTCTCGCTAACTGCAAGGACTTATTCAGCCTCCTCGACAAGAAATGAAGGGGGAGCAGTTGGATGGTTGAACATAGATAATGTCAGCAGTTCGTTCGGGAATGTTATCAACAGGACTTCATCCGGCAGAGTCTCCGAACCTGTCAGGGTTGATAATCTTTACTATGTATTTTTTGTTCTGGGAAAAAGAACCGAATCCTCTTCTGTCGACTTCGTTTCAATTGAATATGCGACCTTGAGAGTTGATGGTCTTGGTGCAGATCAGGTTTCAAGTCTTCAAGCAACAGCCAATCGTAGTCAAAACTGTGAAGATTTCTCGGAATTTTCCACTCAGTTCAGTGCTGGAAATTTTGCCAGACAAACGGTGGAAAGAGCCAATTTGGGAGCATTTGCCGATCCCTTGTCTGAACTGGATAACAATGAGGTTACCAGGGTAGAACTAGATGATGGATCAAGTTATCTTGTAATGTTGTGCAAGCGTAATCTGGTGGTGGATGAGGAAGTTCGTGAACGGATTTTGAATAACCTGAGAAACAGGAAACTAGATGATATGTCCAGAAACCACTATTCCAAGCTCAGGGCGGCAGCTATTGTCAGAAGGAAATAGTTCTGTAATTGCCTTAACTTCGGGTGAACCTTCAGGTGTTGGATTAGAACTTGCCTTCAAGGCTTGGCAAAAACTGAAAGGGGCGCATCCTTTTTTTCTCATTGCCGATCGCAGCCACATAAATTCTCTGGAACAAACCTGCCCGGTCATAGAAATACAATCACCTGAATACTGTCTGGGAGTTTTTGATCGTGCACTCCCCTACTTGCACTATCAGTTCCCTACCTCAAGCTTATCAGGTCATTACAATCCGGAAAATGCTTTAGGTGTTGTTGGATCAATTGAGACCGCCGTGCAATTTGCACTGGATAAAAAAGTTGCCGGAATCTGCACTAATCCAATCACCAAGGAGGTATTCAACCATGCGGGCAGGAAGAATTATTCCGGGCATACTGAATTCATCGCTCATCTTTGTGGGGAAGATTGTCCAGTAATGATGCTGACCGGCAGGAAGTTGAAGGTTGTTCCACTGACAAGGCATATACCACTCAGGTCGGTACCTCAAGGTATTTCCAAGAAACTCCTAAAGCAAACTCTTGAAATAAGCCTGCAATCATTGCGTAAGGATTTTGACCTCCCACAACCCAGGATAGCAGTTTCAGGATTGAATCCCCATGCTGGTGAGGGAGGTTTGCTGGGTCTTGAGGAAAAGGAAATCATAGAACCTGTAATCAGGGATTTCCAAACCAAAGGGGAAAATGTTCAGGGTCCCTTTCCGGCAGATACCATGTTCCACAAAAATTTTAGAAAAACCTATGATCTGGCAGTATCAATGTATCATGATCAAGCCTTGATCCCAATCAAGACACTTGATTTCTACAAGTCAGTGAATGTAACGCTTGGATTGCCAATTGTACGTACTTCCCCAGACCATGGTACGGCCTTGGACATGGCAGGAAAAGGCAAGGCAAGGGCTGATAGTTTGATTGAAGCAATCAAACTTGTCGGTACAATCCAAAGAAACAGAATAAAGAATGGCAGACACCCTTCCCCCACTTCGTGAGGTCATTAAGGAATTTGGACTTTCTGCAAATAAAGCCCTTGGTCAAAACTATTTACTGGATTTGAACCTGTCTGGCAAAATTGCTTCGCTAGCAGGGGATTTGGCAGGTACAACAGTCATTGAGATAGGACCAGGCCCGGGGGGACTGACCAGAAGTTTGCTTGCAAGAAACCCTTTCAAAGTCATTTCCATTGAAATTGATTCTCGATTTGTCCCTGCGCTGGAACAAATCAGGAATACCTATCCTGATAGTTTCGAGTATCATTGCATGGATGGTTTGAAATTCGATTATTCAACACTGCCGAACATCCCGCTCAAGATCGTGGCCAATTTACCGTATAATTCGGCTACCAAATTTCTGGTAGACTGGTTGTTGAGTGAACAGTGGCCACCCTTCTGGTCAGGGATTACCCTACTGTTGCAAAAGGAGGTGGGAGAGAGAATAATTGCCCAGGCCAATTCCAGGACCTATGGACGTTTATCCATACTTTCCCAACTTCGTTCCGATGCTAGGATTCTGATGAATATTCCTGCACAAGCCTTTACTCCGGTACCAAAGATAGATTCTGTTGTGGTTCAAATCCTACCGAAACAATCTCAGCTTCCACAAGATGCAATACCACTCTTCGAAAAGGTTGTGGCAATGGCCTTCAATCAAAGGCGAAAGATGATCAAATCGAGTTTAAGACAGTTGACAGGAAATATCGTCGACTGCCTGTTGGAGGCAGAAATCGATCCCAACAGCAGACCCGAACAAATCCCCGTTTCAAAGTACATTGAATTTGTTTCGGTTATCCAATCTCAGGTTGAGGAACCGGACTTGAATAATTAATTGATTGAAACTTGTTGTGAAGCATCCTCTTGGGGTTCTGCTTCCTTCTTTTCCTTGTTTAGATTTTTCTTGCCGTTTACCATACGGTGAACATTATGGGATGACCGTTGTATTTCAAATTCCTTCTGGGATTCAAGCAGACGAATGTAATGTTCTGCATGTTGCGTGAAGTTTTCTGCTACAATTCGGTCACCACCTAGCAAGGCATCCCTAGCGTGGGCCTGATACTTTTCAATAATTTGAAGTGAGTTTCCTCTGACTTTTCCGTCAGGACCAGAACTCTCAAATACCCTGTTGGTACCGTTGCCGGTGTTCCCCTTACGCCCTTTTCCCCGGGGCCGGGAACCTCTAGAATTTCGCATTTTTACCCATTTCGTCCTCCTAAACTAGTTAAACCTATCGTGTTGATTTCACTTCATCATCTGGTGCTTTACCCTTTCAGTATGGGTAACCGATATTGCGATGAAGCAAGTATTTTACTGTCTGTTTCTAATTGAGTTTTGTTTTGACCACTTTGTTTTGATCTATACTTTTCGAAAAACCAGAGCTCTCGTTATCCCGCACAAATCCAGGATTTCATTTTCCAGAGAAAGATCAGTTCGCTCAAATATCCTTTTTACTTGATGATATTTTCCAAAGCCAATTTCGATTATCAATCGCCCGTTATGATTTAAATATTTGCTAACTTCCGAAGCTATCTTACGATAGGAGTCTAAGCCGTCATCCTCAAGGGTTAATGCAATCTTGGGTTCAAAATACCTAATTTCGGGCTGTAGTGTTTCGTATTCGTCTTTACTGATATACGGAGGATTAGAAATAATCAAGTCAAAATTGCAATTTATTTCTGAAAACCAATCAGATGTAACCAATTTGCACCTATCCTGAAGACCAAATCTTTCGATATTTATTCCAGCAACCCTAATGCATGATGGTGAAATATCAGAACCGACCCCGTAAGCATCTGGTTTTTCTGCCAGAAGTGTAACCAACAAGCAACCGCTTCCCACTCCCAAATCCAGAAATTGCCCAAATTCTTCAGATATTGCCTCCTCTATGAGAACTTCCGTATCAGGACGAGGATCCAAGACTTCTGTATTGACATGAAAGGATCTTCCCCAAAATTCCTTTTCACTCACGATTTTAGCAATCGGCATTCTTTGTTCCCTGAGCCTGATCACGTTTTCAAAGCTAGACCAAATTTCCTCGGGAATGGTATCGATTTCTTCCTTGTTCAGGGAATAAATTCGTTTCCCGAGACAACTCTCAAACAATTTGGTTGTATCATAGCCCGGGTTTTCCACGCCGGCTTTATGCAACCTTAGGGTCGCACTTTTTAATGTATCTGATGACCAGGTACCCATCAAGAAACAAACTCTGCAAGCTTATTGGCCTGATCGTCTGTTATGAGGTAATCAATGATTTCATCCATCTCGCCTTCAATGACTTTCTCAAGACTGTAAAGGGTTAGATTGACCCTGTGATCGGTCACCCTTCCTTGGGGAAAGTTATAGGTACGGATTCGTTCGGACCTGTCCCCGCTGCCTACTTGGGATTTACGATCAGCCGCTCTTTCGCTTCGAGCCTTTTCCGCTTCAATGTTATAAAGCCTTGAACGCAAGACTGTCATTGCCTTAACACGATTGACATGTTGGGATTTTTCAGCGGAAATGACGGCGATGCCGGTGGGAATATGTGTAATCCTGACAGCAGAATCCGTCTTGTTGACATGTTGCCCCCCTGCTCCACTCGCCCTCATGGTATCTATCCTGAGATCTTCCGGTGCAATAACTATATCGACCTCTTCTGCTTCGGGAAGCACAGCCACGGTTGCGGCCGAGGTATGGATTCTTCCACTTGATTCCGTTTGTGGAACTCTTTGAACCCGATGAACACCAGATTCGTACTTTAATCTAGCATAAACGCCTTTGCCTTCAATGGTAACAGTTATTTCCTTGAACCCTCCCAAATCGGATTCACTGGCATCAAGGGGTTCGAATTTCCATTTCATAATTTCGGCATACTTCTCGTACATCCTGTATAGTACACCACAAAACAGTGCTGCCTCTTCACCGCCCGTCCCTGCCCTGATTTCCAATACGACAGATTTCTCATCATCAGCATCCTTAGGAATGAGTTCAAGAAGAAGGTTTTGTTCTGTAGAAACCAGTTGCTGGTTCAAATTTTCCAATTCTTCCAATGCCAGATCCTTCATTTCGGGATCTGAAACCATATCTGAGGTTTCCTGAATTTCATGTAACAAATTCCTGAACCTAGCGGCCTTTTCGACAATTGGCTTCAGATTGTTGAATTCACGGGTAAGTTCGATCAATTCATCAACGTTTTTTTCCGTGGTCAACTGATCTTGGATTTTGTTGAATTTACTCTCAATGCTTTCAAGTTTTTCCAAGGGTACTCGTGTCTTGAAATCAGATGAGGTTTGCAAATTTACCAAGCTCCTAAATTAAGTGTATGGGATTTAGAGTGTTTGAGGGTTTTACGATATTGATCTGATACCAGATTTTGGAATATACAAAATGGAATAATTTATCAGGTCGCTAGTTTGCCTGATTTTGACCGCTTTGTATTTCATTGACACGTGCAGAAACCAATTCAACTATATGGTCAATCATCTTTTCGTTGGAAATCTTTTCCGTGGTTTTTCCTGCCAAATAGACCATACCCGAACCTTTACCCCCACCCGTATAACCAACATCGGTCATTAGGGCCTCACCGGGACCATTGACGACACAACCGATAATCGACAGATTCAGTGGTGTACTGATATGTGCAAGCCTTTCTTCCAGGATTTTAACAGTCTTTATCACATCAAACCCTTGCCGGGCACAGCTTGGGCAAGCAATTATATTTACCCCCCTGGTCCTCAATCCAAGTGATTTCAGGATTTCAAAACCAACCTTCACTTCCTTTTCCGGATCATCGGCCAAACTAATTCGGATGGTGTCACCTATGCCATCAAGTAACAGGCTTCCAACCCCCAAAGCGGATTTGATTGTGCCAGGTAGAAAACTCCCGGCTTCAGTTATACCAAGATGGATTGGAGCATCCGTTTCCTTTGCCAGCCCTTTGTATGCTGCTATGGCAAGAAACACATCTGAAGCCTTACAACTTATTTTATAGTTGGTAAAGCCCAGATCCTCCAGCAATCTGATATTGTTAAGTCCTGATTCAATCATGGCTTCGGGACAGGGTTCCCTGTATTTCTCCAGGAGATTCCTTTCCAGACTACCTGCATTTACTCCTATGCGAATGGAACAGGAATTAGACTTGGCTGCTTTGACAACCTCTGCAACCCTATCCTGCGAACCTATATTACCTGGATTGATTCGTAAGCAGGCAGCACCGGCATCAGCTGCTTCCAAAGCCCTTTTGTAGTGGAAATGAATATCTGCAACCAATGGAACTTCAACGTTTTTTACTATTTCAGAAAAGGCTTTTGATGAAGCTTCATCGGGTACGGAAACTCTGACAATATCCGCCCCTGCCTCGGTACATCGGTGGATTTGATCAACCGTTTCCTTGACATCTACCGTGGTTGTGTTGGTCATGGTCTGGACAGATATATCCGCCCCGCCTCCAACCGGTATGTTGCCAACATGGATTTGCCTGGACTTTCTGCGAGCTATATTTCGCCAGGGTCTTATGTCATTTTGAAACATGATCTTTGAAAAACCAATTAATTGTTGTTGACCAGATTCGAATCAACACTGGTAAACTCTGCTGGATCCTGATCACCTGTTAAATCAATTTCAGAATCTACTATAGCATAATTTTGTTTCAATACCGTAGAATCCAGATATATATTATCAACTACACTTGTTCCTGAACCGAATGGCCCATAGCCAATCCCGCCAATGGTAAAATACAGGCTTCCAGAATTTCCGGCCCGTAATATCAGCCGTTCCCCGACATTTGGAACTTCATATTTTTCCCCGGCAACCAAAACCCTTTCAAAGAGCACTCTACCACTTTCACCCTTGACGCGAATCCAGGATTCGGAAGTAGTCAGTAGGTAAATATTATTTGAGTTTTCCACTATGGTATCAGGGCTATCAGTGATATTAGCCAGAACCGTATCCTCTTCGGGCAGAAAGATTGGTACTTCTGGAAGATTTCCAGGTTTATATTTTGAAGCAATCGAACTGTGGTTCTGCCAATCAGGGGTGGAATTCGAGTTTGCCTCAACTTCCTGGGGTATCAAATCGCCAATTTTATCCAATCCGGTTTGAAATGTGTCTATAGGTTGTATGGTAAAGGCAATTTGGGTATCTTCAGAATTTATTGTCTCTGATCCATTATCATTTCCAAAAATATTCGCTCCAACTGTTGCAGTTGAGGTGATTTGATCTGGATTTTCATATACCTGGAAATAAAAGGTCCAAACCAGATACCCACCGCTGGCAAGCAACAATGAAACAAACGAAACCGCAGCCAAACCGGTCAAGGTTGATTTTTGAATTAACCCTCCAAAGATATGCTCGAACAAGCTTATCCTGTTTTTAAACGCCTTTCTGTTTGGCAATTTGTTGGAGGTATAAAAGGTGGACGGGTATGAGTGCCCTGAATCATAATTTATTCTACCGACATGTCCGGATTCCTTACAAAACTTGTCGTAAGTTTTTTTGGGATCCCAACCAAGGTATTTGGAATATTGCAGAACATAACTACCCACCAGGGACTTGTTGGGAAATGCTTCAAGATCACCATTTTCAATGGCAAAGATAATATATGGTGCCAGACCCAATTCCTTTTGTACATCTAAAAGCGATTTACCCAGACTGGCCCTTTGTCCTCGCATTAAATCGCCAAGGGATGCCTTATAATCACTGAAGTTACTCTGTTGAGAGGATTCTTTTTGTGAATTATTCTCAACAGTAACCTCACCTCTCCTTCTGGAGAAGAATTTTCTTTTTCGTTTTTTCAAATTAACCATGGCTTTGTTCACTCAGCATTTTGAGCGAATACAAGTAATGAGGACAATATAGCACCTACCTTATATTATTATATTGGATTATGTACCATTTTTAAAGAACGAAAATAATATTATTTTATTGTTTAAATATCGGCTGTTGCAGAATAAAACACTGTCAATCCGTGTATAATCCTATTTCATAGTTTTCAATGATTGATTCGATAATTTGGCTTAGATGGTCTGGCGGGCTTGCGTAACCAAATAACCAATCAGTGATTTCCGGATCTGAAAATTCCAGCAAATTTTCAAAATCCCTTATCCCTTTTTCATCCAAATTAATCAGATGTATTTTGGCAAAAGTACCCAGCAATTCGCAAATTTCCTTGGTACCCCTCAGGTGTGACCTAACCTGCAATTTTTTGATTCTTGCCGAATGATCACTCATCTTCCTGGGATTTTTCCAGATCTGCAACCGAGGTCAAATTCAATTCATTGGTGGATTTGATTTCCTCCATCGAAATAAGTGCAGTAACGTTATATATCTTGACCTGCCTGATCAATTCCTGGTAGAACTTGTCGTAGGCTTTTGCATTTTCCACTCGTACCTTGAGTATATAATCAATATCCCCCGCCAGCCGATGGGCTTCCAAAACCTCCGGCCTATCCCTGATTGCCTTGAGAAATTGTTTTTGCCATCCAGCCTCATGTTCGGACGTTTTGATGAATACAAAAAAGCAGGCTTCAAAACCAATTTTTTCGAAATCCACGTCTATGGTGAATTTTTTGATGACACCCTTTTCTGCCAGCCTTTTCATTCTTAACCAAACAGGTGTTTTTGATTTACCGACTGCTTCGGCAATTTGATCCAGTGGCTGGTTCGAATTCTTTTGAAGTTCCATCAGGATCATGCGATCAACCAAATCAATTCTGTCCATTAGTTTTCCCTCCAGCCTTTCACTGTTTTCCTATCAGGAGATTTCCATATCAAGGGCTTGCATGAACTCATTCCACTCCCGTTTGGATAATCCCGCTGTTTCAAAGGTAATTTCCTCGCCATTCAATTTTCGCTTTAACAATTCAATTTGCTGCTTGGAAAGAGAAATCCCGTCCAGCCAGTAATCAACAAAGGCCTGGTGGGTCATTGGAACCCAATCCGCGACAATTTCTGCCAGTTTTTCAGCATAAACCCTGATTTCATATTGTGCATGGGGATCAATTCTGAGATGAATGAATTTCAGGAGGTTAAGCAAATTAACCTTCCAGTACCATTGGGTATAAACATTGGTAGGCAGATTAATGCGGGCAAGTTCACGTGAAAGGCCTTCCTGGTTTTCCTGTGACAGCATTTTTTCATAATTTTCATAGGATGTTTGACTATCCTGCATAAGGATATCTCGAACCTTCTTTCCTTCTTCCCTGGGAAGAATTTCTCCCCTACCCTGACGATTTACACCTGACTGAGCAGAAAGATTTTTAAATTCCGGGATATAGAATTCATCTTCAAGTTTCGAATAACGGGCTGAATATTCATTGACCGAAGCTGTTCGATGCCGAATCCATTGACGAGCGACAAAAATTGGCAGTTTTACATGAAGCTTTATCTCGCACATCTCAAAGGGGGTTGTATGCTTGTGACGCATCAAATAGCGAATTAACCCCTCATCGGAACGGGCCTTTTTGGTTCCCTTCCCATAGGAAACCCTGGCTGCCTGTACTACCGAGGAATCATTTCCCATGTAATCGACAATCCGGATAAATCCATGATCAAGAATGGGGAAAAGAGTGTACAGGTTTTTTTCCATCCCGGGGCTTGTTTCCCTGAGAGATGTCTGGGGAGAATTTCTTTGTTCTTCTATTTGTTTCAGTATTTCGGGAGTAATCGTCATTTATTTGTTTTCTGTAATATGTTGGAAATTTGTCCTAAAGTTTTAGGATAACCAACCATAATGGAAATTCAAACTTTAGGAATTTAAAGATGGTAAAATATTTACACACTATGGTCAGGGTATTGGATTTGGACAAAACGATAAGTTTTTTCAACCTTCTCGGTTTGGTTGAAACACGCCGTAATGTCAATGAATCAGGTCGCTTCACATTGGTCTTCCTGGCACCGCCCGATCAATCAGAATGCCCTGTAGAGCTCACCTACAATTGGGATGGCGACGAGGGAATGCCCTCCGACAGTCGTCATTTCGGGCACTTGGCCTACGAAGTGGATAACATTTATGATATGTGCAGCAAATTGGAGGAAGCTGGGGTTACAATCAACCGGCCTCCGAGAGACGGTCACATGGCATTTGTCAGGTCTCCGGATAATATTTCCATCGAATTGCTGCAAAAGGGACCTTCCCTGTCCCCTGAAGAACCATGGTCGAGCAGACCAAATATCGGCCATTGGTAGATACAAGGTTCAACTGTTGTAGAATTGTATCATTAAATTTGGGTGATATTGACAATTTGATCAACAGGTATAATTCTTTAATTGTTCCTTTGGAACTATGGCGATAAACGTGCTCGAAATAAACGGATCGGACCCGGGGGCGGTACCCGGCGGCTCCACCATGAGGATAGGGGGCCGAAATAGGATCGACGAACGCGTAAAGGGGTTAACTTTCGCCCGGTGGGGTACCGCTGTTATCGGTCCAAATTGCACAATTGCCAATGACAATCGTGCTCCGATCGCTCTTGCTGCGTAAGCAGTAAGACCATCGGGTCTGACTCTGGGATTCAATAGCACAATCTCAGCGGGGTTTGGCAGGTACCTGGCAACAGAAACCTGCCACTTAAGTTGTCAACTCACCACCCAGCTTGGTAAAACGGAAACGATAATTGTCTTGAAAGATATCCCCTACCAAGAATTGATGCAAAATGCCTTGTTTGGTGTCTTTAGGGAGGCATTGGATATTGTTCAAATGGATGGCATGCCC
>CAZHIL010000019.1:0-4987 GCA_964532985.1 uncultured Albidovulum sp.
CCTGAATGTTGAATTTCAGGATGTGAATGTTCTGGCTGACAATAATATCAGGGAGGGTATCAAGTCTTTCTCTGACTGGCCAACCATACCCCAACTTTACGTCAAAGGGGAATTTATAGGCGGTTGCGATATAGTTACAGAAATGACCCTTTCTGGCGAACTTGACCAACTATTTCAGGAAAAGGAAATTCCCTTTGATCAAGCGGCCGCTAAAACGATAAGAGAGCATAATTCCTGATTGAATCACAAGATCAAGCCTGTGTCAGTTGTCAATTTTTGAATCTTGTAGCAGCTTCCTCGGCTTTTTCAACTAGATCCTTTACCTGGCTGACTAACCCTTCCCTTACACGGGGTTGCATTTCAATCTTGTTCAAAGAGTCGGCGATATTTATGCCGGCAATTAAAATTCGGTTCTGGGGACTCTCGCTCGGGAGTGTTTCTCCAAGTTTATTGATTTCGTTCTGAAATCTCTTTGAGGCCTGCGAAACGGCACTCGCTTCATCTTCATCACACGTGATGGCAAGCTTTTTTCTACCTACCTTGACTTCTAGCAAAATGTTTGAGTTACTCATTTTATATCTGATCCAGCATGCCCTTGAACTCAGCCAATATAGATTGTAAATCCTCCCTGTCCTTGTTTCTGGAACTTTGGACAGAGTCAAGTTTGGACTGTAGTGTTACAATATCCTGCTGAAGTTTTTTTTCCCTTGTCTGATATTCACTAATTTTTTTCTGCAACTGCTTATCAGGAACCTGGTTAACTGAGTCGGCAATCTGAGAAAGATTTTTTTGGAGTTCCTTGTTGTTAGCCCGTTCGCTTTCCAATTGCAGTTCTATTTCAAAAATTCTTTGACTTGCCACCTGCAATTTATGATCAGCACCCTGAATGATTTCCTCAAGAGCACCATGTAATCGATTTATGTATTCCTCGAAATCTTCAGCCATGATTTGCCAGGTTCAATATTTCAATAAAAAAACAACAGGTTCAAATTCATTTATCAATTTATTCTATGTAAAAACCTAACCATAGTCAAAGTTGTCGAAAGTTCATATAGGATTTGGATACACTGATTCTCGATTTCCCTTTTGAAGGACCAGAGTGTATTCGATTATCCAGTGTATTTCATCTAAATTTCAAATTCACACCTTTAGATTAAGATTATTTCCCTTATTTTCACAACAGTAACAATTTAACGAAACCTCTTTTTTCTAATGTTAAATTACGGGGAAGTGATTTTATGGAAGTATCCACCTACAAAGCCAGATTTCCAGAACACTGGCATTTATCGAATGCCATCAGGGTCCTTTCAATGGATGCGGTTCAAAAAGCCAATTCGGGTCATCCTGGAATGCCCATGGGCATGGCTGATGTTGCAACAGTACTATTCAAGAACCATCTGAAATTTGATGCCAGCAATCCAACTTGGCCAGACCGGGACAGATTTATTCTTTCAGCCGGGCACGGGTCGATGTTGTTGTATTCCATTCTATACCTCACAGGATACTCGGAAATAACCCTCGAACAATTGAAAAATTTTCGACAAATTGGTTTCCATACGGCTGGACACCCGGAAAAATTCCAGGAAGCTGGCATTGAAACAACGACAGGTCCCCTTGGTCAAGGATTGGCCAATGGCGTAGGATTTGCCATTGCGGAAGCATACCTCCGCAAGAAATTTGGTCAGAAGGTAATCAATCACAATACTTATGTTCTGGCTGGTGACGGTTGCCTAATGGAAGGTTTGAGCCAGGAGGCAATCAGTTTGGCAGGTAAATTGAATTTATCAAATCTTATCCTCCTTTGGGACAATAATAAAATAACGATTGACGGTTCAATTGCCTTGAGTGACAAAACTGATCAGGGCAAACGGTTCGAAGCCTCGGGTTGGACAGTTCTTGATTGTGACGGGCATAATCCAGAGGAAATCGATTCCAGACTGAATGAAGCTAGGAAGTCATCAAGACCTACCTTGATCTCCTGTCGCACCGTTATTGGTTTTGGAGCTCCAAACAAACAGGGGACAGCATCTTCACATGGTTCTCCACTGGGAGATGAGGAAATTCAGAAGGTCAGGGAATTTTACGGTTGGAAGCATGAACCTTTTGTCATCCCTGAGGATTGTCTACATACCTGGAGGGCAATTGGTCAAAAAGGAAAAGCGGAAAGAGAAATCTGGCAGAAAAATCTTGCCAGCTTGGGTACAGGTAAACGCCGGGATTTTGAACGAATGTATGCTGGTGAATTACCCAAGCGTTTTACCACGACAATTAGCAGGATCAAGAAAAATGCATCATCTGAAGGAGCAAAGGTAGCTACCAGAAAATCCTCGGAAATCGTTCTCAATGGATTGAATCCAATTTTTCCGGAAATGATTGGTGGTTCTGCAGATTTGACCGGTTCCAACAATACCAGAACTGCCGATTTGGGAGTTTTCAGTGAAAGCGATACCGGAAGCAGGTATATTCACTATGGTATTCGTGAACACGCCATGGCGGCAGCAATGAATGGCATGATCCTGCATGGAGGCCTACGTCCCTATGGTGGAACTTTCCTCTGTTTTGCCGATTATGCACGACCTTCGATCAGACTGTCCGCCTTGATGGAACTGCCAGTCATATATGTTCTGACTCATGATTCAATCGGATTAGGGGAAGATGGACCTACTCACCAGCCTGTTGAACATCTGAGCATGTTGAGGTCCACACCAAATCTGCTGGTTTTCAGACCTTGTGATACAGTCGAAACTGCTGAGGCTTGGGAAATTGCCATGAAGCAAACTAAAACTCCTTCTATTCTAGCTTTATCCAGGCAATCACTTCCTACATTGAGAGTAAGGCATACTCGAAGTAATCTGACTTCCCGAGGTGCTTATGTCCTTGCTGATTACGAGGGTTCAAAGGATGCCGTTCTGCTGGCTACCGGTTCGGAAGTTTCCATTGCCATGGAGGCACGTGAAATTCTCCAAGGTAAAGGCATCGGTGTCCGGGTTGTTTCCATGCCAAGTTGGGAATTGTTTTCCAAGCAGGACAAGTCCTATCAACAAAGGGTATTGGGACCTGGCAAAGCGGTAAGGATTGGCATAGAAGCAGGTATACAAAACGGATGGGAACGTTGGTTGTTTGGTCTCAGGGGCAATGAGAACAGATCTTCCTTTATTGGCATGTCAACATTTGGTGTCTCTGCCCCGGCCAACGATGCATATGGTCATTTTGGCATAACCAGTAAAAACATTGTAAATCAGGTTAAGGAATTGCTTTGAACAATTTTGAAAAAACGTTTCTTGACCTGTTCGCTTTAATCAATTTTTCAAATGGATGAAGTGATTGAATTCGATCTTAAAATGGAGATATAAATGGTCCTAAAAGTAGGAATTAATGGTTTCGGGAGAATAGGAAGAAATGTTTTCAGGGCTATAGTGGAATCTGGAACAAAGGAAATCGAGGTTGTCGGTATCAATGATCTGAGCAGCATTGATCAACTGGCCCATCTGTTTAAATTCGACTCCATTCATGGGCGGTTCCAGGGTGATGTATCGGTAAGTGGTGAGCATCTGGTAGTCAATTCACACAAACCCATAGTATCGGCTGTTCGCGAACCTGAAAATCTGCCTTGGCAAGATGTTGACATTGCCCTTGAGTGTACGGGAATATTCACTAACAGGAATGCAGCTGCTCGCCATTTGCAGAATGGTTCGAGTAAAGTCATCGTATCAGCTCCCTGCACAGATGCCGACAAAACCATAGTTTTCGGTGTAAATCATCAGATATTGGAAAATGGGGATCAAGTTATATCGAACGCTTCATGTACTACAAACTGCCTTTCACCCGTGGTAAAGGTGATTAATGATGCAGTCGGGATAAATCGCGGTTTTATGACGACCATCCATTCCTATACAGGTGACCAACCAACGCTTGATGCCATTCACAAGGATCCGTACAGGGCCAGGGCTGCGGCGTTGTCAATGATTCCTACAACGACAGGGGCAGCTCGTGCTGTTGGGCTTGTCTTACCCGAATTGAAGGGTAAATTGGATGGAGTGGCCATAAGGGTCCCTACTCCAAATGTTTCAGTAGTGGATTTCAAGTTTGAATCATCAAGGAGTACCTCACCTGAAGAAATCAATGAAAGTATCAGAGCAGCAGCTGAAGATTCCTTAAATGGTATTTTGGGCTATACGGATCAGCCGAATGTTTCAATGGATTTCAATCACGACAGCCATTCATCCATATTTCACATGGATCAAACCAGGGTCATGGATGGTACCTTTTGTCGAATTCTGAGTTGGTATGATAATGAATGGGGATTTTCAAACAGGATGATTGATGTCACCCTAGAATTGGGAAAAACCATCTGAACAAAATAATCACTATGAAAAAGTGTTCTTTTTGAATCCCAACACCTGATTTGTACTGGAAATCAAATTGTCTTTCCAATCTGTGAGAAAACTTGCCGAAATGGATCTACAGGACAAGAAGGTCCTGATCAGGGTTGATATCAATGTACCCATTCAGGATGGTGTGGTTGGTGATACAACCAGAGTGGATAGAATAATTCCTTCCTTGGAAACCATTATCGACAAGGGTGGTCATCCTGTAATAATTTCCCATTTGGGGAGACCCAAGGGCAAGCGTTTGGAAGAATTGTCACTTATCCAACTAGTGAAGCCCCTCGAAATTCTTCTGGGCAAGAGCGTTCAATTTCAACCTGAAATAAATATTCCCGATTTTTCAGTTACTGAGTTGTATTCAAAATCAGTAACCTTACTGGAGAATGTTCGATATTATCCGGGTGAAACAACCAATGATCCGGATTTTGTAGATTTGTTGGCCCAATGGGGTGAGGTTTATTGCAATGACGCCTTTTCCGCATCCCATAGAAGTCATGCCTCCATCGTGGGGTTGGCCAGCAAACTGCCAGCTTGTGCCGGGAAACTTCTGGAAGTTGAAATCAACAATATCGAAGAGATTTTGGGAAGTGATGTTGGTC
>CAZHIL010000020.1:0-5066 GCA_964532985.1 uncultured Albidovulum sp.
GGTTACTTTCAAAGCCGTTTCACTGGCTTGCCTTATCGGATTTCCCCTTGGTACCGCTCTGGCAGTACTTAAATTTCCGGGACAAAAAACCCTGGTCGTCCTCTTCAACTCCTTCATGGGTCTGCCTCCGGTTGTAGTCGGACTTGTTGTCTATTTGATACTATCCGCCAATGGCCCCCTCGGACCTCTCGGTTTGCTGTATACCCCGACAGCAATGATCATAGCCCAGACCATACTGGTAACACCCATAATCGTTGCCCATTCACGACAGATAATTATCCTGTTGGCCGAGGAATATGATGAAACGCTACGCTCAATGCAGGCATCACGTATGGATATTATGGGAACCCTGTTGTGGGATTCACGATTTTCCCTTTTTACGACAGTCCTTGCCGGTTTGGGGCGGGCCTTTTCCGAAGTGGGAGCAGTGATGATTGTTGGTGGCAACATCAATCATTTCACCAGAATCATGACCACGGCCATTGCCCTACAAACTGCCCGTGGGGACCTCGCCTTGGCCTTGGGGCTGGGCATTATTCTACTGGTGCTGACAATCTCGATCAACGCCTTGGCTTACGGGTTGAAAACCACTTGGGAAAAGCATTCCTATGCCTAAAGCCAAAATACTTGATCTTAATGACTTTTCTGAGCAGAAGAAGCAGCAGGCTTCCATCATCTGTTCGTCACTTTCCTTCCAGCGAGGTGAGAAACAGATACTGTCGGATATTTCAATAACTTTCCCCAAGACTGGCATAAGTGTCATCATGGGTCCCAATGGTGCTGGGAAATCTGTCCTGTTGCGAACCATCATCGGGTTATTGAAACCGGACTCGGGCCATGTCATTCTCAATCCTGAATTTGCCGGAAAAACAGCGCTGGTCTTTCAAAGGCCTGTTCTCATCAGAAGAACTGTCTATGGTAATCTTCATCATGCCCTGGGAATTGCAGGTATTCCTAGAAGACAGCGCAGGAGCAGGATTGAAGAACTCATTGCCATAGGAGGGCTTAAAGGTCTGGAAAACCTACCGGCCAGGTCTCTTTCCGGTGGAGAACAGCAAAGGCTGCAAATGGTCAGAGCTCTATCCTCCAATCCCAAGCTCATCCTGCTTGATGAACCCTCGGCAAGTCTTGATCCACAATCAACCCACGCCATAGAGGAAATAATCAAATCCACTTCAGACAAGAATGTCAAACTGGTGCTGGTAACTCATGACATCGGGCAGGCCAAAAGATTGGCTGATGATGTTACCTTCATTCACAAAGGAAAGATACTCGAACAAAATTCTTCACCAGATTATTTCAACTCGCCATCTACCCCTGAAGTGAAATCCTATCTTGAAGGGGACCTGCTGGTTTGACTAGAATACTTGCTGGATTGTTCGGGCTGGTATTCCTCCTTCTTTGTACTCCAGCCCATTCTTCCGACGAATACATACTTTTACAATCTACAACCTCAACTCAGAATTCAGGATTGTATGAGTTTCTATTGCCCCATTTCGAGGATGATCACGGGGTCAAGGTCAAGGTTGTTGCCGTTGGTACGGGCCAGGCACTTTATAATGGTTCAAGGTGCAACGGGGATATTGTGATTGTCCACTCTCCAGTAGACGAAAGGGAATTTGTCGAAGCCGGATACGGCATTGATCCCCATAGCCTGATGTATAATCGATTTGTGATTGTTGGACCAAGCTCAGATCCAGCAGGTATAGGTAAGGTTGAAACTCTTCGAGAAGCATTTGCCAAATTAAGCCAGGGCATGGTTCCTTTCCTATCACGTGGAGATGACAGTGGTACCCACAAGAAAGAACTTTCCTTGTGGGAAAAATTTGAAATTTCTCCGACTGGAGAATGGTATTACGAAGTGGGTTCAGGCATGGGAGCAACCTTGAACATAACAGTCGGTCTGGAAGGATATACCATGACCGATCTCGGAACATGGTTGAGTTTTGCCAACAAGTCCAACCATGTAATACTCTATGAAAATGGAACAGAAATGTTCAATCAATACGGAATTATTATGGTGAATCCCGATCATTGTCCAAATGTCAATTCCGAACCTGCCCGAGAATTCCTAAATTGGATGGTTTCACCAATGGGACAGCAATTGATCGCTCAATACAAGATTGATGGAGAACAACTCTTTTATCCCAATGCCTCACCCAAAATGTACAAATGATGTATTTTGGCTTTCCAGGGTGAGGTATAAAGAAACCACAATGATTTGGTTTTGGACCTGAACCAGTTGTAATGCAACACAAAGTTCAAAAATTCCTGGCTATCTAATGGGTAAGATATTACTGGAAATGTGAGAGTCCATTGGCAATGTACCCCGCCGATTATCAAAAATCGGGGGATGGATCGAAATCATTGCCATAATCCCCTGAATTGGAAGGTGGTTTGTTAACAATCCGTTCCATGGCAGGGTTGTTCGGTAAAGATTTTTTGGCACCTGCTGCAAGCATGTGCGAAACCAACTCCTTCCAGTTGTTTTCAGTTGCTATTTGCAGAGGCGTGCGCCCCCAGGCATCCCTACCATTGATGTCATGGCCAAGTTCCAACTTCTCACCAAGAGAGTCAAGGTCGCCGGAATAGGCCAACCTGTGAAGCGGTGTACCAGTCCAAGTAACAGCATATGATTGCAAGGATGGTATCGGGCATGTGAATTCTGTTGGATCATCTGGAATTCGATCCAAAAACCCGTAGCGTTGCAAAAAATCAAAAGTCAATTTATCAAGTTCGGAATGGGTGATTTCTTCTACCCGCAGCTGATCTTTGCGCTTGCTATTGATAATTGTCCCAATTTCACCTTTACTTCGTGGTCTCTGTCCTAGTTCGGCCATGATCTCACCAATGATCCTGGGATTGGATTTAAATATTCCAAATCTGCTATTGTAGTAATCAACACGGTATTGTGTTGCCCGATGTTTAACTGCAATTGGATCAATAGCAGACAAAACCCCTTCCGTTCCCTGCAATTCCTGACCCAAAGCTGCCAGTGTATTCTCAACATGCTTGGGCCATCCATCGACCCATCGGCCAATGCGATCACCCCATTCGGATGTCAATTCGGGAGTGGACCTGACATTGAAATAGTCAATGAACTTCACCAGGGATTCTTTGACTTCCGGTAACGACAGGGGTTGCAATTGGTGTACGGCACCTCTTCCAAAACGAGGGCTGGCCATCTTCTCCTGAAGTACTGCCTCACTGTTTGACAAACCGGCAAGTACAGGGAATACAGGATATCCATCACTACCTAGATGGAGGTCTAGCAAAACCCTCGCCACTTCAGGATTAGTTTCACTGGCTATAGTCTGGATTTCATCAATCAGCAACAAAATGCAGTATTTCTTTGGAAATACCGGTTTGGCCTCCGATGAATTATCCAGACCTAAACCAAAACCGAATGCTGAAAAAGAAGATATTTTACGCAGGGCACCATGGACCTCGTCCTTGACCTTGGCGATGGTAATTTTCCTATCAAGCTCTTCTATCGTTTTCCGGGTTTGCCCAGCCAGATAGTCATGGGAAAGCCTAGTAGGGTTTGAAACCATGACTGGAATGATCTTGTAACTTTCGGTTTGATCATTCAACTTCTCAATACAGTTTTGCTTGATTTTCTCCAACAGGGAAGTCTTGCCGATGCCAGGGGGACCTTGAATGATCTGGGTTTGCCCACCTGCAGGATTTTTTGTGGGATCATTCAAATAATTATTGCTAATAATCTTGCTTTTAATTTCAACCCTAAGCTGTAGTCCATTACGACCCGTAAAGAAAGGATTGATATTCCGATCCTCAGTATACAAAAATACATTTAAACCTTCAGTATCGAATGATTTGGCCATAATGAAATATCCTTGCTCTTTGTTGTCATTATACATGAATTGGCCTTGTTTGGTGAAAATAGCGACTACTTTATAAAATTAGATGTGGACAACATGGAGCGGTTCCAGCCATCAATAATTACAAATGGAGGGAGGAACAAAGAAAGTATTGTGTTACAAATTATCGTAAAATTATTGGAATTTTTCGGTAATCGGAAAAACTAAATTCTGTCTGACTTCGCCTTACAAATTTGATCTGATGTAAATTCGAAAAGAATTGGATAAAAGGGTTCAGTCAGAATTACTGCATTTCAAAGAGTTGAGGCCTGCTGGCGATAGCAGGCCTCAACTTGAATTTACATTAGTTGCAAACCCACTTCATTGTGTGGAAATTGAACTCAAAGCTTTGCATGGGTACCCATGTGAAGCCATCCATACAGTTTGAAAACGCCTGTTGGCTGGTCTGCGTCAAAAGATAGACATCAGACTGATTGTCAACGAGGATATGTTGTAGCTGCTTGTAGATTTCATTCTGCCTGTCAACATCTGCAGTACCACGAGCTTCATCGATCAAGGCATCCACCTCATCACTCAGAACCCATTCCATCGAGGCCCAGGTTCCCTGTGCTGCCGAATGGTACTGGGTGAAGAAGAAACTATCGGGTGAAGGATAGGTCGCACCATAAAACACTTCGTTGATTGCCGGAGTGGTTTCTGCCCTGGCTGCCAACTCGGTCATCCGATTCCATGGTTCAGGTTTCAGAATGGTATTAAATCCTATTGGGTCAAGATTGGCTTTCATCAACAGGGCAATCTCTTCCTCGAAGGCAAGCCCAGCGACGAACATGATCTCGATATCGATTGGTCCACTGCCTGCATAAGAGCTTTTCTCGACATGCTCCCTTGCTTTTTCCAGATCGAATTTGGGTAATTCCAGATCATCAGCATAAGCACCGGCGAATACGGGAGGCATTGGTCCCGCCAGCGGTTCACCTGGCAACAGTGCTGAGCGAATTGTATCATAATCTGTTGCATAGGCTATGGCCTTGCGGATATCGACATCATCGGTGGGGGAAACCTGATGGTTGAGCTTCAAATAAAAGTTGGTGGCCGTTGGATAGGAAATTATTCGATAACCATCCATCTTGCCAATAGCATCATAGGTTTCGATGGCCTGTGCGTCAGAGGACATTGACAGTTCTCCTGAGGCAGCCAAAGCTTTGACAGTGGCTTCTTCATGGG
>CAZHIL010000021.1:0-1822 GCA_964532985.1 uncultured Albidovulum sp.
GTTTGTTTCAAACAGAATTTTCGGACTATCAATTTGTAGTTGCTCCAACTCCACGATTTACGGATTTGTTGAAGGATACGGATAAGTTTGGATGGCCTCAAGGTACCAGATTTTTTGAATCTGCCGATTGGGATTCCAAACAAAGGGAAAGGATGAAGTTATCCTTGTTTTCGGTTTCCAACCTTGCCTTGGCTAGTTCTGGTACAGTATCCCTTGAACTGGCGGCAACCTCCACTCCAATGGTAATTGGTTATGATTTGAGCTGGTTGTCCCGACAAATCATAGGGTCTATGCTACTGGTTGATACCGTAACCCTCGTTAATTTGATTACATCCACAAGAGCCGTACCAGAATTATTGGGTAAAAATTTAACACCGGAAAATTTGTTTGTTGAACTGAAAAGAATTGCGTCTGATAACTCAGAACAGAATGCTCAAGTCGACATTTTAAACCAGACAATGATCAGTTTGGGTAAGAACACACATAACCTGAACGAATTTCCTGCCCAAGCCGTGTCAAATTATATTGAATCAATCCATTAAAAGGGAATTATTTACTTAGGTAGACAAACCCTTATTGGAGAAAATACCTTCTATATCAAGGAGTAGTAAAATCTGCCCTCTCCTTTTTTCGTTATCCTTCCGCGAATTAGAAGGAAAAGGCAATTGCCGCTTCAAGTGTTGCCTTTTCTGATAGAACACCGGATGAATCTAAATCCGAGGTGTGATTTAATGTTTCTTCATCCATCTTGCCAATTCCGGCTTCAAAGGTGACACTGCCCCTAAGATCAAAGTTGAAATCAACCTCGATAACTCGTTCCGTACAGTCCCTCTTCCATTTTCATATCTTCATCCATTGCACCCTCTTCGATGGCAAAGGAGACTGTGAAGGAATTGAATGATCGGTTGTTGGAACGCTTTTTCCCGATCAAAAACACCGGTACAATAGACCTAAATCCGGAGCATTTTCCTGGTCAAAATTCATCTCTGGTCATGTCATCCCCCATAAACCTGCCCGTGACCAGAAAAACCGCCTGACTCAAGGTCGTTTTCGACCAGAAAACACAAAGGACATGCTCCTTCCCAGAAAAAATCACATGCCAATCCCCCGAGCCCGGCAATACACCACGAATTCCCCGGCTATCCTTTGGCGGTGAAGGTCAATGACATCCTCATGTTTCCAACGATAAATCGGGCGGAAGGAACGTTCGCCGGAAAGGCAGCGCTACCCAAAAAAAGGGGACGGCCCAAATCAGGCAACTGACACCGTAATTGTCGAAACCACAGGCCCCCTTGCCCTGACTGAAAGTGGTACAATTTTAAACGGTACCTTTGGTAATTTTAAATTAGGTATTAACAACAGAGTAATTCCCAACTCCCGATACGGCCATCGCGGCCCTTGCGAGTGCGGATGTCGAGCCGGGGAACATACATCTACATGGCCTCGGAAACCTGCGACATCATCGGTTCCAGTTGGCGGCTGTCATTCCCGTCCCGGATCAGCTCCGTGGCAACGGTCAGTTTTGCCTTGTCGTCAACCGTAACCCGGGAGCCAACCAGCAGCGAAAACTCCCTGCAAGATCCCGGAAGGGCAAATGGTGCTGTTTTGGAAAAATATTTTTGCAGGTAAATCAACCGGTATAAACGGGTAACAAAAGGGACAGGGACTCCTCGCTTCAACAGGTCGTCTTGAATACTTTCACAGTCTCAAACGCCATGCAGTTGGAGAGGTCAAGAGTCAAAGCGAGCAATACAAGTTTTCTCATTTTACCTATCCTATAATAATTATTGATAAGAAATATTATTAAGCAGTTTTTCATAAA
>CAZHIL010000022.1:0-1685 GCA_964532985.1 uncultured Albidovulum sp.
TGATTACAGCATAGCCAATCTTTCCTTCGTGAATTCCAATGAATTGAAATCCAGACTGAACTTTCCCAACGAGAATATTTACATCACAGAAGTGGTTCCTGATCCACTCGATTCCACATATCCGATAACTAACAGCATGAATCGTGCATTGAAAAACCCGGATCTGGCAAAATTTTTTGAAGAATATACATCTTTTAAGTTTTCAGCCAATGAAGTGACTCTTGAAGGGTATATTTTGGGAAGGTATGTCATTGAAATGCTGGAACGAATGGATGGGAACTTGACCAGAAATCACTTTATGGAGGTTGCGTTGTCACCTGGCAAAATAGAAATTGATGGATGGGTATTGGACTTCAAAGAAGGTACCAACACTGGAAGCGATTACATCAGATTGACCAATATTTTAGAATAGAGAGGCAAGTGAAAGTTAGCCAATGAAAAAGCTTGATGACTTTACCAGGGAGGAAACTGGTGAAGAATGGTTAAGAGAGGTCTACAAGGTAGTTGCCCGTCGTCGTGGAATCATGTTTCGCATGGTTGCGGAGACGGTCAGGATATTGTTGTTGGGCAATGCCGGTGGAGCTGCATTGATTATAGGCTTTATGAGTTCTTCAACAATAGCGGTCGCTGAAACACCCCTTTACCACTATCTATCCTTGTCAGCCTTATTGGTTTTCGCAATCGGAACATTATCTGCTGCACTAACGATGCTGCTGGTAACAGTGGTTACTATTCTAGAAGCCCATGGTAATGAAACCGGTTTGAGCATGTTTGTCGAAGGTCAACTGGATCGATCACAAGTGCTATTTTCCGTGGACCAAAGATCCTTTCGCGTAGCTGATTGGTCGACATTTGTTGGAATTGTATCTTCAGTATGTTTCCTTTTGGGTGGATTGATTTGTATTACCCTGATTGTACTCTTTTTCTGATCTGATTCTGAAGATTTTGAACCATGCCCAACAGAGTAATTACCTTAGGGCAGTGCTTGTTCATAGCAGTTAACAAAATGTCTTTCCAATCTTCTCGATTATTGGTGATGATGAAACCTAGAAAGGATTAACCCGATTAATCTGAAATTGGCATGCAACCTCAGAAATACAAAGTCGCAATGTTAACCTGAGGTAAGTAGAGGCACCTTGGTTATGGAAGATTTTTTCTTCTGGGGAGGAGAAATCTTGAATTCCAATTTGTCCTTCTTGAGTTCAATCTCTATTTTTCCACCCTTTTGTAGTTTCCCAAACAGTATTTCATCGGCCAGAGGTTTCTTGACTTCCTCCTGAATCAAACGGGCTAGGGGTCTTGCTCCCATTTTGGTATCATAACCCTTTTTACCGAGCCATTCCGAAGCTTGATCACTAATCTCGATCTGGATATTCCGTTCAATCAATTGACCTTCCAACTGAGTGATGAATTTCTGTACAACCTGAACTATCGTGTCAGTACTCAGGGCCTTGAAACTGATGATCGCATCAAGTCGGTTTCGGAATTCGGGTGGAAAGAGTTTATCAACGGCAATTTTATCCTCACCCTCCCTTGATTCCC
The DNA here is from genome assembly GCA_964532985.1 of uncultured Albidovulum sp. Taxonomy (GTDB): domain Bacteria; phylum Pseudomonadota; class Alphaproteobacteria; order Rhodobacterales; family Rhodobacteraceae; genus MPNP01. The sequence goes on from CAZHIL010000022.1 coordinate 1,543, forward strand.
TGCCGAAACCAACAGCACTCTTTTCCAGTTCAACGGCGCCGGCATTGGTTGTCATGATCAGGATGGCGTTTCTGAAATCAACCGTTCGTCCACTATGATCCGTCAATTTGCCATAATCCATGACCTGAAGAAGGATATTGGAT
>CAZHIL010000023.1:0-2608 GCA_964532985.1 uncultured Albidovulum sp.
GGCTATTTCAGTGGCGGTACCTGTAGGTGATGGTACTGCCGATAATCTCATTGAAAAACTGATTCCCAAGATTGAAACCCTCAAGGTCGGGCCATACACTGCCGGTGAAGACATGGATTTTGGCCCTCTGGTTACAAGAGAAGCCCAACAAAGGGTTTTGGGATTGGTTCAATCAGGTGTTGATCAAGGTGCTGAACTAGTTGTCGACGGGAGTGATTTCAAACTCCAGGGTTACGAAGATGGCTTTTTTGTAGGCCCGCACCTTTTTGATAAGGTGACACCAGATATGGACATATACAGGCAGGAAATATTTGGACCTGTCTTATCCACCGTCAGGGCCAAAAACTATGATGATGCCCTTAGTCTTACCATGACTAATCCTTATGGTAACGGAACGGCTATATTTACCAGGGATGGTGATACAGCCCGGGATTTTGCCAATAGGGTCAATGTCGGTATGGTTGGTATAAATGTTCCAATCCCTGTTCCACTTGCCTATCATACTTTCGGTGGTTGGAAAAAATCCGGTTTCGGTGATCTTAATCAACATGGCCCAGATGCATTCAGATTCTATACCAAAACCAAGACAGTAACTTCTCGTTGGCCAAGTGGCATCAAGGAAGGAGCAATTCTCAACTTTCCTACAATAAATTGATTATCTGCAATTCGGTTGAGTAATTTAGATCTTGGGTTGTAGTTACAAACTGTTATTGGCTGGCTTTTTGTAAATGGATTTCAATTTGACAGAAGAACAGGAAGCCGTTTTTGAAATGGCTCTTGGTCTTGGTGAGAAGTATATTTCACCGCATGCAAAATCATGGGAGAATCAGGGTTCCATTCCTAAGGAACTATGGCAGACCTTGGGTGAATATGGTCTTGGTGGTATCAATACCAGTATTGATTACGGGGGTTCCTCGCTGAAGCGGGTTGATTCCGTACTTATTTTCGAGGCACTATCAATGGCATGCCCATCGGTTGCTGCGTTTCTTTCTATTCATAATATGTGTGGTTGGATGATTGATACATTTGGGAGTGTTGAACTAAAGGAGAAATACCTCGAAAAAACGAATGAAATGTCATGTATCATGTCCTATTGTCTGACAGAGCCTGGTTCGGGATCAGATGCAGCCGCCATGGCAACCAAGGCTGTAAAACTCAATGATCGCTGGGAAATGACAGGTACCAAATCGTTTATCTCAGGGGGTGGTTATTCTGATTCCTACATCGTCATGTGTAAGACTGATGATGGTATTTCATCCATAATAGTTGATGAAGATTCACCGGGGCTGTCATTTGGAGGACTGGAAGACAAAATGGGATGGCGGGCTCAGCCAACCAGACAGGTACAGATGGACAATTGTCAGGTTCCTCTGGAAAATCTCCTGGGTATCCAAGGCAAGGGTTTTACTTATGCCATGTCAGGTCTTGATGGTGGTAGGCTGAATATTGCCGCCTGTTCACTTGGTGGTGCCCAACAGGCTTTCAATCAAACCCTAGCCTACATGAATGAACGAAAAGCCTTCGGTAAAAGGCTGGACGAGTTTCAGGCCCTGCAATTCAGGATTGCTGATATCGAAACCGATCTTCAGGTTGCCCGAAATTTTCTCCGCTATGCAGCTTGGAAAATGGATAAGGGTCATTCTGACAAAACTAAATTCTGTGCCATGGCAAAGCGCTATGTAACAGATGTTTGCTGGAAAGTTGCCAATGATTGTCTGCAACTCCATGGTGGTTACGGATACCTTGCAGATTACGGCTTAGAAAAGACTGTGAGGGATCTCAGGGTCCATCAAATTCTTGAAGGTACCAATGAAATTATGAGAATGGTTGTCTTTCGGGAACTGAAAAAAGAGCAATCCGGGTGAACGACCTTATAGTCAAAGAACAAGGGCATGTAGGTAGAATCACTTTAAATCGCCCCAATGCTCTTAATGCCTTGACACATGATATGTGCAAGGTGATCGAAAAATATTTGAACCTTTGGCTTGCCAATGAAAATATTAGGGTAATCGTATTTGATGCTGTTGGTGGGAAGGCGTTTTGTGCAGGTGGAGATATCACTGAAATGTACAAAAGAGGTAAGGCCGGGGATTTGGATTATGGCCATGCCTTTTGGCGTGATGAATACCGATTGAATGCAAAAATCTTCAATTACCCCAAACCCATTGCCAGTTTTTTAAATGGCTTTACAATGGGAGGAGGCGTTGGCATAGGTTGCCACGGGAAATACCGTATCGTGGGCGAATCGAGTAGAATTGCCATGCCAGAATGTACCATTGGTTTGGTTCCGGATGTTGGTGGTTCCTACATTTTGGCAAATGCACCAGGGCATTTGGGTGAATTCCATGGATTGACAGGAACCCGTATGGGACCTGCAGAAGCAATACTTGTCGGATTTGCCGACGATTTCATACCTGAACAGCATTGGGTGCAAGTCAAGGAAGAACTTTCCTCTGCAGGTGATATAAAAGTAATTAACAATTTTATCGACAATCCTGACCCCAATATCGACCTTTTGAGCACGAGGGAATTGATTGACCAGGTTTTCAGCCTGGGTACGATAGGAGACATTGAAAGTGCTCTTTTGGAATTGGATACCGAGTGGAGT
>CAZHIL010000024.1:0-4089 GCA_964532985.1 uncultured Albidovulum sp.
GGCAAGAAGCCTGCCTGGTAATATCAATCCGTAAGAAACCACAACGGCTACATCCGATTCCAAATTCTCAAATTGCCTGATTGAAGTTTCATCACTAAAATCCAAGGGTGTAAACACCTTGAGATCATTCTTTTCGGCTACCTCATGTATTGGGGTTGGGGTGATTTTCTTTCCCCTGTTCGCAGTCCGTGGTGGTTGTGTATAAACAGCAATTATCTCGTAACCCCTTTGAAGCAATAATTCCAATGTAGGGATAGCAAATTGAGAAGACCCCATCATCACAGTTCGTTTTCTTTTATTCACTGTTCAAATTTCCAGATTTCTTAAATCAGTGGTGTTTTCCCAAGTACTAAATCCTGGTAAAGTTGTAAGCAAATTAAGTTAGGGCTAAAAACTTCAACTTCTTTGAAACTTTGGCCCACTTACTTGCCTTTCTGCCAATAACTTTTTCAGGTCATGAAGCAGTATATTTCTTTGCAAGATGGATACATGATCGATAAATAACTTGCCCTTTAAGTGATCGATTTCGTGCTGAACACATCGAGCTTCAAGTCCCTCGAAACTCTCTTTGACAATTTTTCCTACAAGATTTCTGTATCTGACACTACAATGAAAGGGTCTCTCAACATCAGCATATTGCTCGGGAAACGACAGACATCCCTCCTGTGCTATTTCAGTTTCCTCGGAAGAATCAATAATTGTCGGGTTGATGAACACTCTGGCCTGCTCATCTTCACCACCACAATCCATGGTAAACATTTGAAGGCTGACACCGATTTGTGGAGCAGCCAATCCAATACCCCCTGCATCATACATGGTATCAAGCATATCTCGTGCCAAATGACGCGTTTCTCTGGTGATCTTGCTTATCAGCTTTGCTTCCTTCCTGAGGACAGGATTGGGATAATATAATATTCTTCTTACAGTCATTTCAGATCTATACCTGGATAGCAGTCACTAATTCTTTGGGCTAAAAATAGGTATCACCCCAAACTATTTCCATTAGAATTATTTGTGTCAGAGATTAAATGTATTCTGGATGCAATACCTATTTCTGGTGGACAGTTTTCATTCCATACAATAACTGCTACTTGTTTGCACAAATCAATAATGAATTTCTATTGGGAGAACCTCCTTGAATTTTGACGAAGTAATCGAACGCCGGAATACCCATAGTGCCAAGTGGGACTTGATTGACAAGATTTACGGCGTTCCGAAAGATGACGGAATTGCAATGTGGGTTGCTGACATGGATTTCCGACCACCAAAAGTTGCCTATGACGCAATCAATAAAATGCAGGAATACGGAATTTTCGGCTATTATGGCGACGAAGACTCATATAAACAGGCAATAATCTGGTGGATGCAAAATCGCCATTCATGGAAAGTTGAACCCGATTGGATTTTCTCAACCCATGGGCTGGTTAATGGTACAGCACTTTGTATTGATGCCTTTTCCTCTGTTAATGATGGGGTTGTTCTATTCACACCCGTTTATCATGCATTTTACAGGATAATCAAGGCCGCCGAGCGAAAGGTTACCGAATGTCCTTTGAAATTGGAAAACAATTCCTATCAGTTCGATTTTGATAATTATGACCATCTTCTCAACGGAAATGAAAAAATCGCCTTGCTTTGTTCACCGCAAAATCCCGGAGGCAGGGTTTGGTCAAATGATGAATTACATGCCGTAGCAGCTTTTTGTCGCAAACATGACTTGATTTTGGTTTCTGATGAAATCCATCACGACCTTGTTTTTCCTGGACAAAATCACATCGTTGCACCTAACTCGATCCCCGAAGTTACCGATCGAATTGTCATGTTGACCGCAACCACAAAAACATTCAATATTGCAGGTTCCCATACCGGCAACGTGATTATTGAAGATGAGTATCTACGTGGCAAGTTTCAAAAGCGCATGAATGCCCTTGGCATTTCGCCAAACTCCTTTGGGCTTTTTCTTGCTGAGGCCGTTTATTCCCCGGAAGGGGCCGAATGGGTGGACAGCTTGATGAATTATCTTGATGAAAATCGACGATTGTTTGATACAGCCATTGCCACAATACCCGGTTTGACTTCCATACCTCTTGAAGCCACATATCTGGCCTGGGTTGATTTCCGGGCACTGGGCCTTTCCAATCAAGAAATAACTGATCGCATCCATAAATCTGCTAAATTGGTAACCAACCTTGGTCAGACCTTTGGACTGGGTGGAGATGGCTTCCATCGTTTCAATCTAGCTACTCCCAGAACAATTCTCATGGAAGCCATTGAGAGACTAAAGACGGCTTTTGAAGACCTTACATGACAATTTACTTTAGATGTGCTGAAAATTCTGATGAAGCCCAAATTCTTGTTTTGATTGAATACCATTAAATTATTGCTAAATTTTTCAACCAAACAATTCACAAAGCGTGAACTGAATTACAAACATGAAACATTATTTGGATTTTGAAAAGCCCATTGCCGATCTGGATGTCCAGATTTCCGAATTGATGGCAACACCCGATTTTGACAAAAACGAGGGGCTCCAAGCCTCAAGGAAGCGGTTGTCCGACAGGGTCGACAAGCAGCTGAAGGAAATTTACAAGAAACTGACTCCCTGGCAAAAATGTCAGGTAGCCCGACACCCTGATCGACCACACTACAAGGATTATGTCAATGCCCTGTTCACGGAATGCACCTTGTTGGCAGGTGACCGTAATTTTTCTGATGATCAGGCGGTTCTGGGTTATCTGGCTCGATTTGATGATAAGCCTGTTATCGTTATTGGTCAAGAAAAGGGTCATGATACCAAATCCAGACTGGTCCACAACTTTGGCATGGCAAGACCCGAAGGGTACCGAAAAGCAATTCGATTGATGGAGATGGCTGACAAGTTCAAAATACCGATAATCACCGTGGTGGATACACCAGGGGCCTATCCGGGACTCGGTGCTGAAGAGCGAGGTCAATCCGAAGCCATTGCCCGAACAATCGAAAAAAGTTTTGAAATCGGCGTACCTGTAATTTCGATCATCATTGGTGAAGGAGGTTCCGGAGGTGCGGTTGCACTTGCTACAGCCGATCGCAACCTGATGTTGGAAAATGCCATTTACTCGGTGATTAGTCCCGAAGGTTGTGCTTCAATACTCTGGAAAAATGCCGAGATGATGGGTTCGGCAGCCAATGCTCTCAAACTAACCGCGAGCGATATGAAGAAATTCGGCGTTGTGGACAAGGTAGTCTCCGAACCGATCGGAGGAGCACACCGTGATCCCCAACAGATGTATAAATCAATTAGAACAGCCTTGAGATCAACGCTTAAGGAAATCGGCCAGAAAAGACCTGATACCCTCCGGCGGGATAGAATTGAAAAATTCAAGAATATGGGGAATTTGGAAGAAAAGAAACCCTCGAAACGACGAGTTAAAATACTCTAACCCTTCACCTTCCTCCCGCGACAAGTAGGCAGGCTCCCAATATCTTCCTGGTATCATCGAAAATCGGATATTTCTCACCCTTCCATCGGCTGAACAAACGATGGGGAATCTCCTGTTCACGTGCGAAACAGTCAAGGCATTGTCCGGTTTCTTCGGTAAATTTCTGCAATCTGGATGTTACATTTTGACGATATTGGTCCCAATGCAATGCTTCCATTCGTACATGAAACAGAGAACTTCGACCCCGAGGTTTGATCTCTAAATCCATATGGTCAAATGTACCAAGTTCTTTCCACCTGTTCACAAGTTTTCGGTAACTTCGGCAGGCCATCTTCCTGTAGCCCAATCGATTCAGAGTAAACGTGATATTTGACTGGCTGGTCAGAAATCTCAAATCAGTACTTTGAAAGAACATTCCTGCCAGGATGCGGGCCATCAGGAAATTTAATGCAGCACTCACAAACCTGTCTTCCTCCAATCTCATATTACCCTTTTCCTGCAATCTCTCCCATCTCAGATCAGAGGGCTTCCACCCACTTTTGATTGCAGCCTGTAATTCCTGATCGGGTTTAAATGCCAAGGTAGGCTGTCCTGACCTGTTCATTATCATGAAGTTCCTCGGCCGGTCCTTCAAGAGCAATCTTGCCGTTCTCAAGTACATAGGCAT
>CAZHIL010000025.1:0-2183 GCA_964532985.1 uncultured Albidovulum sp.
GATGATCTGCTTGAAACTGAAGGAATCAGGGAATTTGAAAAGCGGGCAGTAATCCAGTTTCCCAATTTTGTTCACAAGCAAATGTATGAAGGGCCTATAGCCCGAATTGGAAATGCTGGTGCCTTTATGGAACCCCTTGAGGCTACGGCAATTGTATCAGCACAAATTCAGATTGGCATGATTCTGACGATGCGACAAAACCGCCCTGTTGAGTATTGGGATAGTGATGTTAAGGCAATCAATAATTTTTTGATCAATAGAATGCTCGGGTTTGGGTTATTTGTTGGATGGCATTACAGTTGTGGTTCAAATTATGATACTGAATTCTGGCGTTATGCCAAACAAAGAATTTGGCCCAAACATCGGATAAATCCTGATTCTGAAAATAAGGAAATTAATGCCTTGAGCAAATTTGATGCCATGCTGGATTTATTGAAATTACCCGTCATTGATGAAAAGGAATTGACTAGACATAAAATACTACCGGTTTCAAGCTATGCCCAGATTTCACATGGACTTGGTTATGGTTAGGCTTGCCAGGGCTTGTAAATAATATTCTGGGTTGAAAATCTCAGATTAAGCAATTGAACCAAGTGTTGAGATGAAAAGATAGTTTTGATATAAGGCTTGCTGTGTAGATGATTGAATCAACACATAAATATATTCGGGATAAATATTATTCTGTTTCCTAGGATCATCCTTGGTTAACACTCCTGACCAAAAAAGAGCCTCGATAAAGTTTTTTTTGGTGAATAACGATATTATAACCATATAGTTGGGTTCGATAGTAACTTAATAAAGAAGCAGGTTAATATGACAATTATCAATCAAAAACTCTTGAGGTTTCATTGTGTTTGGTAACTTGAATTCCTTTCACAATACAGTCGCGGAGTCGAAAGAAGAGCGAGACCAACACGACAAGTTACTCGCCGTTGCAACAAAGACTCAAAGATTATTAATCATTTGCACAGCACTTATGTTTCTGGTAGTTGGATTATGGCTATACTATGGGAGTATAAATGAAATCCGTACAACCCAAGCTTGGATCGTGGAATATGATAATAACTTGGATAATTCCAATCAGATGGGCACAACTGAATTTTGGGTTTGGCTTGGGGCAGAGGATGCATCACTGATTAAAGTAGGTACTCTCGTGCACTTGGATTGTAATCAGTCTTCCAGTAACAAAGTCAACCTTAATGGCCAGATTACTGGTATTACTCCATTGGTCTCAAACGAACCAAATCTAACACAGGTAATGACCGAACTGGCAAGAGGCCAGCCTTACAAGGTTGGAATTTCAAATGGAGATATTGATCTTAATCCCTCAATGGTTGACCAGAAATGTTGGGTACAATTCGAGGTTGGAGAAGTGTCACCAATTCAGTATTTCTTTTCGGGCTGATTTTGACCATAATATTTTACACCCTTTTTTACAGAACTAGTATTTAGGTCCATGTCGGAATCAAATAAACGGGTAGTTACTCCCATTTTTTTGCAAATGCATGCTACCGAGTGTGGGGCAGCATGCCTTGGCATGGTCCTGGGATACTTTGGTCGATGGGTTCCCCTTTCGGTTTTGAGGGATGATTGTAATGTAAGCCGTGATGGTTGTACTGCAGCAAGTATTTTGCGAGCTGCAAAAAAATATCAACTAGAATGCAAGGGACTAAGCGTCAATGCTGAAATTTTACCCAAGTTAAAATACCCACTCATCCTGTTTTGGCAGTACAGTCATTTTGTTGTATTGGAGGGTATTGAAAATGACGGTTACATTCTCAATGATCCTGCCATAGGTCGGAGAACAGTCTCCAGAGAAGATTTTCTCAACGGATATAGCTATATCGCCCTGCAATTCGAGCGTGGCAAGGATTTCAAACCTGGTGGTCGTCAGGTAAGTTTATACAAAAAAATTCAACCACTTCTGGCAGGAACTTACACTGATTTAGTGTTGCTCATGGCTTGTGCTATCCTTTTGGCTGTATTGATCCTGCTAATCCCTTCCTCGATCAAGTTTTTCATTGATTCTGTTGTTGTGGGTCAAAATAGCTGGCTGCCGGTAGTGGCTGCTTTGATTGCTGGTGGGCTTTTTGCCTATTTTATTTCAGTCCTGAAACACCGAATCCTTCAGCGAATGTCAATTCGTATTTCCATAATGGGATTTGACAGGGGAGTCCGCCACC
>CAZHIL010000026.1:0-5124 GCA_964532985.1 uncultured Albidovulum sp.
CAATACCCTTTGTTACAGACTCATTGCTTGATATTGAACCTTACCTGAATCCATCCAATGATTTTGGTGTTGACCCGGAATTATGGTGGAAAATCCATCAGGAGGCCAGTGTAGCCTTCCTAATGATCTACTTGTTACCAACAATGCTGGTTATTTGGCTTGCCTTTGGAAGACGCCCGGATTTGATATTCAGAAACAGGTATTCACTAGATAGTTTATGGGAAACCCAGCCAATCAAGGGAACAAGGGTCGGATTTCTTGATCGTTTACCACCTGCTTTTGATAGCGGGCTCCAAATCGGGTCAACTGCCACTGAAAATGTGGGGCATCTGATAAATACCATACAATCTGGAAGCAAATCCGAACATTTGGAACCTGCACTCAGTCCAGAAGAGTGGTTGGTTAGTGAAGGGTTGATACCAGGCAAGGATAAAGCCGAAAAACTAGCCAACAAAATTGTTCCTTTTGATCAAAAAAATGCAGACGAGCTATTTCAGGATATCACAATTGACGGAATCAATGAGGTTTTGGAAGACACAATGGGATCTACCTGGAATGGTTTCAAATCCTTGAACAATTATGAAAAGGGGCTGGTTGCAGCACTGATTCAGCACTACGACTTCCAACAGGGGGTGGGTCGGAAGATACTGCTGTTTCTGAATGCCACATTTGATGCCAGTTACCCGGATAAAGACAGGTTTGATCATATATTGGGTGGAGATAGGTGGCTGCAAGACAAGATACAGGAGGCATTCAATTCGGAAGCAGGCAGGAAACTGGAGAATAAATCACTCATACATGGTTGGAAAAGTACTGCCTTGGTTACCATTCTTCGACGGGCAAGACTGGAGGGTGGGGTTCTTCCGACTGCCAACTTTCTCTGGCTGAAATTGATTGACAGGACACTCTGGTACACCCTCAATAATGCCGGCAATGCTGTTTCATCAATAGAATCGGCAGGTGTGCATGCGCATTTTCGGGCTGAAATCCAAAGCAATATACCCTTGTTGAGAAAAAATGTGTTTCAAGCTTCCCGGTCTCTCCTTGAAGATTATCTGGGTATGAAACAGGATCAACTTGCCAGAAGAAAATTGCAATATAATCTGGTTCGTCCCATGGGCAACAAACTCAGGGGATACGCCGAAACTTCCCAATCGTCGATTTAGTTCGGGAATTTGACCATGTGGATGTTTATTCCCCTGTCTTTTGCAACTCTGTTCATCATGCAACTTGTTCCTGATTTGGAAAGGGAAGATGATGAAAATTACAAAACCCGTGTAGTTGCGAATGTTCTGGTTGGCATTCAGAAGGAAGCTGTAGCCTATGGCGAAAAAAACCGGGATTTTGTTGGACCGCTTTCAAAAAATGAAATCCACCAGAAAACCCGGCTGGACTGGCACTCGGAAATCGTTCAGGGTAAGGAAGGCCGCTATGTTTTGACCTGGTTGGATGAGCTGAAGCACGATCAAATCACAAATGGCAATAATATTGGCTTGCATGAGTTAAGGGACTACGCACAAAGACCAGAATCCTTTTGGGGCAAGTATTCTGTGATAGGGGCAGATTCGATCCAGATAGGTAAAACTGTTGTACCCCGACCCAAACAGATGATTGATGAGAGTATTTTCATCCTTGGGGAAAAACTTTGACAGACACTCAGTATCTCACCGGGATTTTCATCATTTTTTTCTCAATTGCCATATCCAGGTTGGCTGTTTCGGTGGCAAAAAGGCTGGAGGGCACCGAGATAGTAAATTTTCCTGTGATGTTCGCAATAACATTGGTGGGGTGTACTACTGGTGGAATATTCAGTCTGTTGGTAATCGGGGATTTATACCATTCAGGAATAATACATTTAGTCCTGATCCTGTTTTTTGGGTTGTTGACTGCTGGAGCAATGCTTGATTACTGGACACATTGGGCTCCGTTGGAACTACAAATCCCGACATCCTTTTGCACGGGCATCCTGGGTTGGAGCTGTACCAATCCAACCCTTGGGGAGATCATAGTGAATGGTACCTTGGGACTTGTGATGTTGGGATTGGTTCATTTCCTTTGGTTAATGCAGCTCAGGTACAATATGAGCATACTTCCACCGATGGATATATTGGCTGCACTTGTTCCCATCGTGCTCTTCGGTGGAACAGAAAAAACCCTAATGCTTTATGCAATTCTGGTAGTCGTTTTATGTTGTTTTTGGATCTGGTCTCGTTACAATCGATCGCTCAGATTGCCCATGGGGAAGGAACAAAAATCAATTCCCTTTCTGGCAGTGGTATTTCCCTTGATTCTCGGCTTTATCTTTTGGGCAGTTTGGTATGAAGGCTATTTTTAAGCGATTGAACAAGTGGATTGCCAATCCCGAGTATCAAGATACGGGATTGAAGCATCAGGAAAAGGGTTTGACCTTGTTCGAAGCTTCGCTCTCTCTTGCGCTGTTCGGTATGTTTATCAGCCTTATCAATATTATGGTTTCTTCGAATGACCAAAGGCAGAAAGCGATTTCATTGGGCAAGGAAACGGCGTTCATCACCAGGTCTGTGCAGAAATATGTCGGATTTGAATACGATCGGTTGAGGGATGATTTGGTGGCGTTTTCAAGCAATCAGCTGCTGATGTCGATAGGAATGGATAAGATCAACGAAGCTGGTTACCTGCCTCATGCTGTTCTTGAAGGTGGAACGTTCAGAAATTTGTTCGGGAACAGATTCACACTGTTTCTGCGGGGAGTAAACGGCAATGACACTTCATCTCCACAGGCAACACTAAGTATTGTAGATGTTGATCCTGATAATGATGGAAGGGTGGAGAAACATCTTCTGGATGGAATAATGGCGAATGGGGAATACGAACTTGAAGCCATTCTGATATCTTCAGAAGGCAAGGAGGTGGAGCCACACATGGGAAGTCCGGCTGTGGTTGCTTCAAAATTGTTTTCAGCAGGGTATGTTCAAGACAAGAATACTGCCAGAGGACCTTATGGGGTCTGGGAAATGGATATTAGTCCCTATAGGGATTTGACTCACTATTCTGGGGAAAAGCAATTTGTTTCACTGGTTGCACTCTCAGGGAATGGCGTGTTCGGTTATCCTGATACAGACGACGACAAGGAAGTGGAAACGAATACTTACCTGGACAGATGTATAAACACCTTGGGTTCTGTACGGGTAGTATGTGAATCCAACAACGAATTGTTCACAGAAATTGTATTCAACAGTTTTGACAAGGATGGAGATGGTTTCAATGACAGTTTCGGGTCAATCCGAAATCTTTATCAATTGGAGATGGGTCCCCCGGTTGATTCTGATGGGGACAACATTCCAGATATTTTTTCTGTCATAAACAATCTAAACGGAATAGGTTGTCAATCAAACAACCCAAATACCGCCACTGATAAACTCACCCTTGATTGTCCTGAGGTAAAACTGACTGGCGATGTTAAAATCGAAAAGGGTCTTGTTGTGGGAGATCAACTAACGGTTGAGGGTGATACCCAGAGTCAAAGATTTATAGCTGGAGCACTCAATGATCAGGACCTGACCAAGGGAATATATCATACTGAATTGATCCGCATGGATGGAGATACCACAATTGCCAAACCCGATTGCCTGGATACAGGTAGCGAACCGCAAATCTTTGTAACCCCGGCTGCATTTGCAATCGGTTCGGGACATTCTCTTGTCGGGATAAGGGGTTTGGCTACCGAAGAGACCAATTCGTGGGAGGTTGGTCTTAAGGCAATTATCTCCCACGATGGCGATGAAGATGGAAAGTCAGATGTAATTGACCTGGTATCCACTTCGGATTATGTCCAGGTTCTAACGAAATGCAGTTAGTGCCCCCTTTTTGATCTCAGCTTTTTTCTAGCAGTTCAAGCAGTTCCTTGGTAGGCCATGCATCTGCTGGTAGACCAAAGTTCAACTGTTCCTGCCGGACGGCTGCCCGTGTTCTTGCTCCCACAATACCATCAACCTTCCCTACATCATGTCCACGATTGGCAAGAATGGTTTGCAATCTGATCACATCCTCGTCCGGAAGTGGTGGAGGTGGGGTACCATCAAGATAGATGGGTTTGCCGGATAGATGAGTAGCAAAAAAGGCCGAGGTTGTTGAATAGACAAACGATTTGTTCCATTCGAGATAGACACTGTAATTTGGGAAAGCAAAAAAGGCAGGCCCAAGTCGGCCGTGGGGAAGTAACAAAGCCGCTTCATAGGTCAAATCCGGCCAGATTCCATCCCTTGGTACAATGCCCATTTCCTTCCATTCGTCAAGAGACTGAAAATGGGTTGGTTGGGCCAATTGCCAATCAAGTTGCTCTGGAACTATAACTTCTACCAGCCAAGGCTGGTTTGGTCTCCATCCAGTGACATTCAATACATTCCCTGCAGTCATCAGGGCATCGGCAACAGACTCCTTGAGATTAACCTTGCCATCACCATCGGCATCAATTCCATATTTGAGAATATCTTCGGGAAGCATTTGGATCATGCCGATTTCGCCAGCCCAGGCTCCAACTGTATTCACGGGGTCAAAATTATCCAGTTTGTATAATTCGAGGGCTGCAAACAAATGCGGCTGGAAAAGTTCCGGTCGACGACAATCATGCGAAAGTGTAGCTATGGAATTCAAGGTATTATGGTCACCCTGAACCACCCCATAGTCGGTTTCAAGTGCCAGAAAGGAAAGCAATACACCCCTTGGAACACCATACCTCTCTTTTACTGCATCTAGGATTGCACCATGTTTCTCCTCAAATTCACTACCCTTGACGATACGGTGGTTGGTCATCACGAGTTTTGAAAATTCGATGAAGGATTTTTTGAATATCCCCTGAGATCTGTCCCGTCTGATGACATCAGGATCATGTTCCACACTTGCTAGAAAACCATCTAATGTTTCCTGATCCGTACCACGGTCCAGTGCTTCCTGTCTTACGGTTTCAATAAATTCTTCAAAAGTGCCACCGCAGGGTACAATGGATGATTTCCCGGCAATGGGTACAAAGGAAATCAGTAGGAAAACGGCAAAAATTCTCAATTTCAACATAATGTAATCCTCAATTTTTTTGATCGTGAAATCATCAACTCCGCAAGCTTGAAATGGTTTCACTAGGTGAAATTG
>CAZHIL010000027.1:0-1711 GCA_964532985.1 uncultured Albidovulum sp.
GTCCGGAATGGCCTGGGATCTGAGACGCTCACAACCCTATGAATGCTATGATGAATTGGATTTCCTGATTCCGGTTGGAAAAAATGGTGATTGCTATGATCGGTATCTTTGTAGAATGAAGGAGATGGAAGAAAGCATCAAGATCATCAGACAGGTAATCGAAAAGCTTGAACACGCTGATGGCGATATCCTGGCACGGGGCAAGATTTCCCCTCCCACCAGAAGTGAAATGAAACAGTCCATGGAAGCACTTATCCATCATTTCAAACTATATACCGAGGGATTTCATGTTCCCGAAGGTGAGGTTTATGCCGCAGTTGAAGCACCCAAGGGTGAATTCGGGGTCTATTTGGTATCGGATGGTTCAAACCGACCTTACCGGGCCAAGATCAGGGCTCCCGGCTTCCTCCACCTGCAAGCCATGGATCAACTTTGCAAGGGACATTTGCTGGCCGATGTTTCGGCTGTAATCGGATCCCTTGATGTGGTATTCGGCGAGATTGACAGGTAAACATCAAATTAGTCATTGAGTTATGCTAAGACGATTTCATCATACACAGCCCGACGGTTTCGAGTTTTCAGAAGAAAACCTGAAATGGGCCAGGGAACAGATTGCCAAATATCCTGAAGGTCGTCAGGTTTCGGCTATAATTCCCCTCTTGTGGCGTGCCCAGGAACAGGAAGGATGGTTGACCAAACCGGCAACCGAATATGTTGCCGACATGTTGGGCATGGCCCGTATTCGAGCCTATGAGGTGGCTACATTTTATTTCATGTTCCAATTGCAGCCGATTGGGTCAATTGCCCATATCCAGGTCTGTGGAACAACCTCCTGCATGATCTGTGGTGCAGAGGACCTGACCTCCGTTTGCAAGGAGAGAATTGCCGCAACCCCCCATCAACTTTCACCTTGTGAACGGTTCAGCTGGGAGGAGGTAGAATGTTTGGGTGCCTGTGCCAATGCCCCAATGATACAGATAGGCAAGGATTACTATGAGGATCTTTCCCGTGAAAGTTTCGAGACCTTGCTTGATGATCTTTTTGCAAACAGGAAACCCATTCCCGGATCCAGAAAGGGTCGATTTTCATCTGAACCACAGACTGGTGTGAAAAGCTTGACCGAATATGAGAATGGGAAAGCAAAATTCAATCCTGCCGTAAGTTTGGCCCAAATTGAGGGAGATCAGTAAACGATGCTTGCTGATAAGGATCGCATATTCACCAACTTGTACGGCATGGGAGATTGCACTCTTGCCGGTGCCCGAAAAAGAGGTCATTGGGATGGTACGGCCGAGTTGATCAAGAAGGGTCAGGATTGGATTATTACCCAAGTTAAGGAAAGCGGTCTCAGAGGTCGCGGAGGAGCTGGTTTTCCGACAGGTCTAAAGTGGAGTTTCATGCCCAAAAAATCTGATGGTCGTCCGCATTATCTGGTAGTCAATGCCGATGAATCAGAACCGGGAACCTGCAAGGATCGTGAAATAATGAGGCATGACCCCCATACGCTCATCGAGGGATGCCTGATTGCCGGTTTTGCCATGAATTCGAATGTGGGATACATCTACATCAGGGGCGAATACATCCGCGAGAAGGAATTGCTCCAGGCAGCGATTGACGAGGCTTATGATGCTGGTCTTCTGGGCAGGAATGCCTGTAATTCGGGTTGGGATTTTGATTTGTACCTTCACCATGGGGCAGGTGCCTATATCTG
>CAZHIL010000028.1:0-3448 GCA_964532985.1 uncultured Albidovulum sp.
ATACAGCTGATTGTGCCGAAATAGCCTTGGCTGGTAATTTGAAAGTGGCAACCATCGAGGGTGAAAAGGAAAATTACAAGATAACAACTGCCATGGATCTGGAGTATGCAAGAATGATGTCAAAAAATGATGTGCATGATGTTCGAGTAGGACAAGGGGTTGATGTTCACAAGCTTGTACCAGGTAAATCCATAGTACTATGCGGAGTTGAAATTCCTTTTGACAAAAAACTTGAAGGTCATTCAGATGCTGATGTGGGATTACATGCCATTACAGATGCCATTTATGGTTCCTTGGGTAAGGGAGACATAGGTACTTGGTTCCCTCCAGAAGACCCCACCTGGAAAGGTACTGATTCTGTCCATTTCCTAAATCATGCCAATGGGCTACTCCGGGAAGAACATTATTCCATAACCTCGATCGATTGCACATTTGTTTGTGAAGAGCCCAAGATCAAACCCCATGTAATGGATATGCGCAAGAAAATTGCCGAACTGTTGGGAATCAGTTCGGATCGGGTCAGCATCAAGGCAACCACTTCTGAAATGTTGGGTTTTACAGGGAGGAAAGAGGGCATTCTGGCTTTGGCGACCGTGTCTATTTCGAGATGATCAATTTTTTTTCCAAGTGTGTATTAACCATTTTTGGCCTCGGTTTTTTTCCATTCGCACCCGGTACAGTAGCCTCCTTTGCAGGAATAGTCATTGGTGGGTTTCTAATAACTCTGGAATATGGATATCTTTACCTGATAATATTTCCATTGTTATTTTGGTGGCTTGGAACAATTTGCCTAAAAGCATCCTTAAGTTCATTCGCATCCGATGATCCCTCAGAAGTAGTGATTGATGAGTTGGTTGGTCAATTGGTTGCGCTCTGGCCACTGACCCTTGGGTTTTTTGCGATTAAAAGTGGTATATTAATAAATGACACATTTTTGTTATTTCTTGTCAAGAACCTTCTCAGTAATCCGTTATTTCAGCCCTTGATTTACGAATTTATTCCGCTGGATAGATATTTATTTTTATCCCTGCTATCCCTGTTCCTGCTATTTCGGTTCTTTGATATCAAAAAGCCCTTTTTAATCGGAAGAATTGATAGAAAGAAAACCATCAACAGTATCATGTTGGATGATATTGTTGCAGGTTTATTTGCCGGGGCAGTATTTTTAACTTTTATTTTTCTGTTTTATGTCCTATCTTTATTTTCCGGGTTGGCAATTATTGATTAATTCCAATTCAGATGCATTTTTTGCATCATGGATACATTGGTTAGATTCTGACTAGGAAGTTACTCAGAGTAAATTCTCGGTACTTCAATTGGCCTTACTCGGACAGGCTCATGGAAAAATGACACATGACATCCAAATTTGATTGATCTCAATGGATGTTCAGTAGTTCGGTTTACCGCATGGTTGGAAATTTTGAACGGGAGCCAGAAAAACCAATTTATTCACCTAAAACGAAATAGTCACTGGGGTAAAGCCCCTATTTGTAAATTGTTAGATTGGAGTTAGAAATGGTTGGAGCAGATACAGCCTGGATTATAGTTGCAACTGCCTTGGTTCTACTAATGACCCTCCCTGGGTTGGCCCTATTTTATGGGGGATTGGTTAGAGCTAGAAATGTTTTGAGTGTCTTTACTCAATGTTACGCTATTGCCTGTTTGATGAGTGTCCTATGGTTGATCGTAGGATATTCTATTGCTTTCGGTGGTGGAGATTCCATGTTTTGGGGAGGTCTGGACAGGGTTTTCCTTTTGGGTGTTGATTCAGAAACACTCTCAGGAACCATTCCTGAAGTATTGTTTTTCGCCTTTCAAATGACCTTCGCTGTAATCACCCCGGCACTTATTGTGGGTGCTTATGTTGAGCGAATAAATTTTGGGTTTGTATTGGTTTTTTCTGGTCTATGGATGCTGCTTTGTTATGCCCCGATAGCTAATTGGATCTGGGGTGGTGGTTTTCTTTCTGCCGGTGGAATCTATGGTGAAGATGTAGGTACATTCGATTTTGCAGGAGGATTGGTCGTTCATGAATCTGCAGGTCTGGCCGCTCTTGTCATTGCTTATTTCCTTGGTCCCCGCAAGGATAAAGGTAAACCCCCACACGGACCTGGTATGGTCATGATGGGGGCTGCCCTTCTATGGGTCGGATGGTTTGGCTTTAACGGTGGGTCCCAACTGGCCGCTGATGGTGGTGCTGCCATGGCTCTGACAGTTACTCACATATCAGCCGCATCTGCCTCCCTTACCTGGGTATTGTTGGAGAAAATCAAATATGGCAAGGCCTCACTGGTTGGTTTGGTAACCGGTACCATTGCCGGATTGGCATCCATCACTCCTGCCTCTGGTTTTGTAAACCCGATCGAAGCCTTGATCATCGGTGCAATAGCTGGCGTTATATGTCAGGAGGCCGTCAGATTCGTCAAGAATATCATTAACATTGATGATACTTTGGATGTTTTTGCCGTTCATGGTGTCGGCGGAATGTTCGGTACAATAATGATTGCCCTCTTCGTTGCTGAAGCAAGTTGGGTTGCCCAAATTGGTTCTGTAATTATCGTTGGTGTATTTACCATTGTAGTTACAGCCATAATCGTAAAGGTATTGGGTATATTCATGCAGATGCGTGCCTCTGTGGAAGACGAAATAACCGGTCTGGATATGTCTGCACATGGTGAGCGAGCTTACGAGTTTAATTCATAAATCGCAAATCCCCCTGGTTCCCAACAGGTGATCAGGGGGATATTTATACCATGGAATCAGGCATTGATTCCTTACGCTTGTTGATAAAGGCCACCAACCCTTCCTCAATTCCTGGATCAAGTTGTGGTGCCTGATATTCCTTCAACAGATACTCAACCCTCTCATTGGCCAAGGTATAGGTATCCTTGGAACCATCCTCGAACCAGGTCTCAAAGGGTTTGTAATCAAAAAGATCGGTTTTCCAGAAAGCCGTTTTGAAATTATCCTGGGTATGTTGACATCCCAGATAATGTCCTCCTGGCTGGACCTCACGAATGGCATCCAATGCCTGCCCATTCGTTGATATGTCAATTGGCGAAGCTAGAGTATGCAAAGCTCCCAACTGATCGGCATCCATGACAAATTTTTCAAAGGAGGAAACCAGGCCTCCCTCCAACCAGCCACAGGAATGCAACATGAAATTCACCCCACCGAATACACTCGATTGAAGAGTCGAATTTGATTCATAGGCTGCTTGGGCATCGGGTAATTTTGAACCACATAATCCTCCCCCCGACCTGAAGGGGATATTCAATCTTCGGGCCAACTGGCCGGCACCATATAGAATTTTTGAAGCCTCCGGTGTACCGAAAGTCGGAGCACCCGAGTTCATGTCAATGGATGTCACAAATGTTCCAAAGATAACCGGTGCCCCTTTTCGGACAAGTTGGCTATATCCAATCCCGGCATACACTTCAGCCAATAC
>CAZHIL010000029.1:0-3744 GCA_964532985.1 uncultured Albidovulum sp.
GAAAAGATGAGATCAAGAGCAAAGTACTCTACGAAAAACTCTGCGTTTTTCTTCAATGATTGCCCGTATAGGGTATGGAGAATGGCATGTCCGGTTCTATCGGCAGCAGCACAAGTTCTCTGAACTGGTGGACCTTCACCAAACTTGGTCGTGTGTCCTCCAAATGGCCTCTGGTAAATTTTGCCTTCGGGGGTACGGCTGAAAGGCACGCCATAATGTTCCAATTCATTAATTGCCTTAGGTGCCTCTCTGACAAGGTATTCCATGGCGTCATTATCACCGAGCCAATCTGAACCCTTGACAGTATCATAGAGATGCCATTGCCAACCATCCGGTCCCATGTTGCCCAAGGATGCTGCGATTCCGCCCTGAGCAGCCACCGTATGTGATCTGGTCGGGAATACTTTGGTTATACAGGCGGTTCGCAATCCATTTTCAACCATTCCAAGTGTTGCCCTCAGTCCGGCTCCACCAGCTCCCACAACCACGACATCATAGGAATGATTTACAATATTGTATGACGGCATAGAATTCCTCTAACCAACAAATCCGAAAGCAATTCGAGCAATTGAAATTACCCCTACTCCCATCAGACCCCAGCAAAACAGGGCATTCGCAATCAGGAACAAGACTTTCCAGGTCTTGGAATGGACATAATCTTCAATGACAACCTGTAAGCCAAGTCGCAAATGGAAAAAGGCAACGATCAAAAAGAGGATTGCGACAATAGCATTGCCCAAATTGGAATAGGTATCGACAAAGCCCTGATACCCCAAACCCAATGTTTGCATAAAGGTGTAAACAAACAACAAGGACAAGGGAACAAGTGCAATGGCTGATAATCGCTGCATCCACCAATGATGGGTTCCCTCCTTGGAAGTACCCAGCCCATTGACTTTGCTGAAATTAGTCTGAAACCCCATTTAACCGAACCAATAATAAATGCTTAAAAGAGAAAGTGCTGTCAAAAAGGCTGTTCCTAGTAAACCCAGTATGGCTGAAATCATTACATTTCTTTCACTGAAGGTTAACCCGACATCCCAAAACAGGTGTCTGATTCCATTGCAAAAATGAAACCAAAATCCTGTGAGGCAAGCTAACATGACAAGATCACCATAAATCGAGGTAACTATACACGATACAAAGTCATAATAGCTCTCGGAAATGGCTCCGGCAAAAAACCACCAAACAATGAGAAATCCACCCGCAGATAATCCAACCCCGGTAATCCTGTGCATGATCGACATGATTGCATTCAGTGGCCACCTGTAAATGGTAGCATGAGGGGAAAGTGGTCGATGGGAGCGGATTTTATTCATTTTATCCAATTACAAACGCTAGTTTTTTAGAATTTTTTTAATCATCAAGTATCTTTTCTTCAAGAAATATTGTTTTTATTTACGCGCCATAACCCAATGGTAATCAATTTCATGAAGTCTAATTAAGATTAAATAAATCAAGTAGATGTAGTAGTCGATTGCGATACAAAATCCACCACACCATTATTCTTGAACATTACTCGTTATGCCGGAATCAAGCACCAATAATCAAGATCCAATACAACATCCTTATCGTATTTACCTGCCTGATCCCTAAGTACTCCTACCTGGCCCTTTGTTACAACAGTTCTAATTCTTATCGCCCCAATTCCTCTTTTTTCAAAATCGTGAACGTCAATGATTTCAGACCATGCTCTGATGGTATCGCCCGCATAGCATGGGTTGACATGTGATCCCGCATTGATTGCCACAACACACTGGGCATTGGCCAAACCATTGAAACTCAAGGCCCGGGCCATCGAAATCAAATGACCGCCATAAATCAAACGCTTTCCATTTTTGTTGTAGGTGGCATCAAAATGGACCTTGGCCGTATTTTGCCATAATCTTGTTGCCATCATGTGTTCGGCATCTTCAAGGGTTACCCCGTCCACATGGTTTATCATTTCACCGGGAGTATAATCACCCAAAAGAAATCTTTCTCCTGCCAGAGATGTATCATAGTAGGTAAAATCCAGTTCTGCCGGAATCCACAAGGACGAAGGTGAAACCACACTTTGGTATTGCGGGATTATGGGCTGTTCAAGATAAATACGATCAGTTTTCTTCAGAACCATAACCCACCGTATATATTCCAGTATGGTGTCCTGGTTTTGATTATATCCACTTGTTTTTACCCAGACGATGCCACTCTTGTGATTGGAATTTTCCTTTAGACCGATTACTTCGGATTCACTCAGAAGGGTATCGCCCGAATTTACAAAATGAAAAAACTGGGCCTCGGCATAACCCAGATTGGCTACAGCATTCAAGGAAATATCAGGGACGGTTTTGCCGAAGACAATGTGGAAAACCATCATGTCATTTATCGGGGCTTCAATCAAACCACAACCTTGAGCAAACATTTTGGAGGAATGGATTGAGCTTCTTACTGGATATAGGGACTGGTAAAGTGCCTTATCGCCATCGGTAAATGTTCGGGGAGTAGAGTGAAGTATTATCTGACCGATTTCAAAGTCCTCAAAATAGGTCCCCGGATTTGTTTTTGATGACCAGTTTGTCATATTATTACCTTTAGGATGGATATGAATTGAAGGGGTATGATGATAAATGGCAGGTTGTTGAGATGAATGGAAACAAAATCAGAAATCCTCTTTATTCCTCTTTGTTCACCCTGTTTCCAACAACTCCCAAAATGCTGGTACGGATGTAATAGCTATATCACGTTTCAACCGTATAACTAGTGGTTTCTGAAATGATTTAAACCTTTTGAATGCAAATGAAGAAACGCCATTTACCTCGGGCAACAAGAAAACGCTTGCCTATGCCCCGAGTAATAATCCGGAAGGAAAAACAAATTGAGAACATGGCTCATTGAAATGATCCCACAGGTTGTTTTCATCTCAATTTGACCAGGTGGTGTAAAAGTGAAGTAAACCGTGATTATTCTAGTCAATTATATCAATTCCCCTTACCAGTATCATGGTATCAAGTAAAATATTCCGGACCGAATTTTCGAATGACACAATTTACTGCTTTTTGCTTCCATTTGGATTTTGTATTATGGCAGATACTGTTTGTTGAACAATTCCCTGAAAGGCAGAGTTTTTGGTTTAACAGTTTATCTTGATGGAGATGAAATGGAAAATTCAGAACAACAATCCAATGCAGCACAAAGGTTTGATCCATTGCCGTCCTCAAGCATGCCAACCGATTTTTCAATATCACTTGATGATTATCGCAAAGGTGGTACGGAAATGTTCCTGGAGGGCCGAAAGGAATCAAAACGCCTTCATCCCATGCGAGGATTTGAAGATACCTATACAGACATAGTAGATTACATAGTGCGGATAACCCATCGAATTTGGGAGCAGAAAGACATCGGTTATATTTACGATACCTACAGCCATGATTGCAGGGTGTGGGATGATGTCGGGCTTCAATATGGTCGTGATAAAATCGTAGCCGACACAGTTCACACCAACAATGCCATTCCTGATATAAGACTTGTCGCCGATGAGGTTATCTGGGCAGGTGATGAAATCAGGGGATTTCATACGTCTCACCGGACAATGATATTGGGTACCAATACGGGTTACAGTCGATTTGGCGAACCTACCGGTAAACCGATCAGGCTCTTTTGCATCGCCAACTGTGTTTCAAGAGATAACGAAATTTACCTTGAGCATGTCCAGTACGACACGGCTGGTATGCTGAAACAATTGGGACTGGACCCGGTCACATG
>CAZHIL010000030.1:0-12029 GCA_964532985.1 uncultured Albidovulum sp.
GGCTTCAAAACTGTTTCCCTTGCCCCAATGCATGTTGTCGGGAAAGGTTAAAGAACAAGAAGAAATACTTGATGGCTTACAGATAACGGGTCATTTTCTGAAAAAAGGCTTTCATCCTCATTCCGGCCTTCCCAAATTACCCCATTCAAGGCTTAGGCTGGAATCATCAATTCGCAAGCAGTTATCAAAATGAAATTTCCAATCAATCAATTTTACTATACTCCAAAGTTGGTTTTTGAATTTTACCATTCCCAATAAAATTAAGAACCGCTCCAAGGTTTCACTGCATTCAAGAAAGAATTTTTTTACCAAATTTTGACGTTGTGCTTTGAACCTGTCCAGCAGTTCATCGAGGTTTTGTTTTAGGATTATTTAAAACTTAATTAAGAAGCACTACGATAACTTGAAGAATTATTGGATCTTCGCGCTTTGCTTGTTATACAGCATCAGGGCCCCGGTCAAGATTTCTTAAACGGGAATAAGAGGTCCTACTTGGAAATCGTTTACCGGCTTCCCAACTCTTGATGGTGCTGGGAGACACCTTAATGCAGTGGGCAAATTCGATTTGACTGAGATTCATTTTCTGCCTAAGTTGACGGATATACCGGGCCATTTCCTGTAGTTCCTCGGCTCGGTCTTCCGCTTTATGACGCTCAATGTCTTCTTCAGTAGTTGCATCCACCTTGGCATAATCTATCCTGCCTTTCGGAAAGGTAGACGGGTCCTTGGGATCAACCTTGATTCTGATAATAGTCATAATCTTTAACTTCCTTAGGTTTGGCTAAAGTTAAGATCACACATTATGAGAAACAAGAATAGATGAATACCAACCATTTTAACACTCTATTTTCACTTCAAAACCTGATCCGATAATGCCTTGAACCCATATTTTTGTTCTAATCCCTTAACTAAGTAATTCAGTTCAGGAGCTTTTGCCAAAACAGCCATCAGATGCTGCCAACTAATACGTCTGAAAAGACTAGAGACTTTACAGTTTTGATTTACATATTGCCATTGATTTTGGGCTTTCCCACCTGTCCTGAATTCAGGATTACGATTATCGTAGATAACAAGTACATGTCCTTGCAAGGGATCTAATCCCCTCTTTTTCGATACAGTAGCTGCAAGAGCATTACGAGCCAATTGGTATGTGTCCTTGAATGGGCAAGGTAAATGATCTTGGTATGCATTCCAGTAAAAAAGGCCCGGCAAAAATTTCCAATAGGGTATGTTCTGCTCAGTTAATGAACAGCGATTTCGTCGATTATTCTGAAATTGATAATTTCCATTGCAATATTTTGGGTTGGTTTTTTTGAGTTTAGTTCGAGAACACGACCCGAACTCCTTTTCGGTAAATTTACATTCCACAGCCACTCGTTTTTGGCTTCCCCAAAACATGACATCTACACTTGTTGGTTGTGGTTCTTCTAGAAAATCAA
The DNA here is from genome assembly GCA_964532985.1 of uncultured Albidovulum sp. Lineage (GTDB taxonomy): Bacteria > Pseudomonadota > Alphaproteobacteria > Rhodobacterales > Rhodobacteraceae > MPNP01. The sequence goes on from CAZHIL010000030.1 coordinate 1,440, forward strand.
CTTCGTATTCAAATTCAGGTTTAAAATCCATATGGTTTTCAAAGAATGCTGGTTGTCCACATTCAGCTGGAATGCCTTGAAGTATATCCAAACGATTGAAAGCACTAATTCCACCAAATACACTTTGGCACAATGCTTGGGAACTTTTCAAGCTATTGAAATATCTATGCCTTTTGGGCTTTGGAATTTGTCCAAGGATAAAATCTTTTTTCCTATCATCTGATGGAACAATTATTCCGCTTGATCCACATTTTAGTACAGGCGGGCCCCCATTCCTTTCTTTTCCATCAAGTTCATTCATATGGTGTTGTATTGCCCAGAACCATAGGTTCTGAACTACTCTTTTTTCGTAGTCTTTATATTCCATCTTTAGTTTCAATCCATTTCCTTGAATAGAATCACCCAATCATTCTTGGCTATTTAGGGCCCTGAATAGTTATCCTAATAATTAGCGTTTTCATTCGTCTCAGAGGCCGTATAGCAGAAAGAAAAATATAAAAAACTATCTTGTTTGTAGAGCAAAAAAAATTACTTAATCTCATGGGCAAAAAAAAAATTTTCAGCCTTCTTGATGCAGTATTTCCCTTTACCAGAAATAAAAAATACAGAAATACATATGCACCTTTGTTTTGTTGATGAAAGTGGGATTCCGACTAGACCAAGTCAGGAACGACCTGGCTTTTTTACGATTGGTGGGATAATTATACCTGAAAAACATTGGCATGAGATCAGAAGAAAGTTTCTTTGTCTCAAGGATCAAAATAACTATAGAGGTGAGGTTAAATGGAGATATTTTGCTCCAAATAACGATGATCCTACAAATCCCATGCTTGAATGGGATGAGAAAAGGAGAAACGATTTCCGATTGTCATTGTTTAATATCATAATTGAAAATAACGCCATTAAGCTAATATGTTGCGTGTGTAATACGAGATTGGCTTACAATTTGAGGCATGTAAATAACCAAGAGGATGTTTATTTCCAAACCTACAAAGCTGTTACTGAAAGGTTTCAGTACTTCCTGCAGGATTTATCACCCAAAAACCATACAATTAACGGTATTATTGTTGCAGACCAACGTAACAGGAGACAAGATAACCACTTGAGGGTCCAGCATGAAAATTTGGTACGTAAAACAAGCAAAAATACGGCAAATTACGAGAATTTTATAGAAACGTTATTTTTCGTACCATCTGATATGAGTGTGGGCATGCAATTAGCTGATATGGTTGCGGGGGCAACATATCGTTATTTTTCGCGAGAAGATGATCGCTGGATTGAACATATCAGGGGAGCTTTTAGGACTGATGCTAGAGGAAAAATCAAAGGATACGGCGTTGTACACCTTCCAAAGAGTAACTGGTCTGGTCCAGTCTTTAATTAGACGTCGGGCGAGGCCTCAGCCTCACCATGCAATTTGACGCACTCCCGACAGAGTAAAAGATAGTGATTATTATCATTTTGTCAAGTATTACTGCGTTGCAAAGGCAGTTCCCTATATTTTTAACTTTTCTATTAATGTTTTTTAATATCATCTATTAGGAAGTCTGGTTCTGGAACTGGTTTTTAATGTTCCTCCTTGTTCTACGGCTGTTTTATACGAACTTAAAAAATTGGAGTGAGCACAACAGTGTATTGCCTTTTTTGATTTGGAGTTTGTTCATCATCAGACTTGTGGTAGAATTGTATTACCTATAAATTTTAATGTAAGTTCCCGAGGAGATAGCTTCGGGTCGTTGGAGTTGTTGTGAAAGAATTGCCGGAGTCGGATATTGGTCATGTTGCGAAGCGGTCAGAAGTTGACCTGCCACTTTATGCATCACCGGTCGAAGCCGGTTTCCCTTCACCAGCCAACGATTACCTTGAAACCGTCCTGGACTTGAATGAATTTCTTATACAGCGACCAGCCGCCACCTTTTTGGTTAGGGTACAGGGCGACAGTATGAAGGATGCCGGTATAGTGAATGGTTCAATGCTGGTTGTTGATTCCAGCATCGAGCCACAAAGCGGCATGATCGTTCTTGCCATTGTTGATAATGAGTTTACAGTAAAACGATTGGTCAAGGTCAGGAAGACATGGACCCTGCAGCCCGAAAATCCGGACTATTCGGCAATCAAGGTAACAAAGGACACTGAAATACGTGGTGTCGTTACGGCCAGCATTCAGAAGTTTGGGAGCAGTTTCTGATGTTTGCCCTGGTTGATTGCAACAACTTTTATGCCAGTTGTGAACGGGTCTTCCGACCGGATTGGAGAAAGGTTCCCATAGCGGTACTTTCCAATAATGATGCGTGTATCATTGCCCGGTCGGATGAAGTGAAAGAGCTCGGTTACAAATTGGGGGACTCGTATTTCAAGCTCAGGAAGCAACTGCAGCGGGATGGGGTGATTATCCGGAGCAGCAATTATGCTCTTTATGGCGATCTTTCACAGAGGGTCATGGAGTGTCTGGAGGATCTGGCACCAAGAGTTGAGGTTTCCAGCATTGATGAGGCTTTTCTGGATCTGTATGGTATTCAGGATCTGCCGACCTTCGGTCAGAAAATTGCCCAAACTGTCAGGCAATGGACATCCATTCCCGTTTCGGTTGGTGTCGCACCAACAAAAACCCTGGCAAAATTGGCCAATCATCTCGGTAAAAAATCATCGGGTTCCAATAATGTCCATATCATGGAACCTCCCTATCCCCTTGATCAGATAACAATCGAGAATGTCTGGGGAGTTGGCCGTCGATTAGCACTGCGTTTACGCCTGATGGGCATTGGGACAGCTCAAGATCTTGCTGACCTTGACTACATGACTGCCAGAAAGAAGTTCAGTGTCGTTTTGGAAAGGACTGTACGGGAGCTTCGCGGAGAATCCTGCATAGAAATTGAAGAATTGTCGCCTGACCCACAGCATCTGATGGTTTCACGGGGCTTCAAGGGAAAGGTTACAACCAAGCATCAACTTCGGGAAGCAGTAGCAACCTATACGTCCAGAGTAGCTGAGAAAGCCAGAGCCAAGGGGGTTTATGCAGGAGCCATCCAGATATTCATTCGAACATCACCATTTTCAAAGGGACCACGCTATGTAAACAATGCATCCTGGACTTTTCTGGCCCCTTGCAATGACAATCTGTCCCTAGTCAAAGCAGCCACAAAATGTTTGGATGTTATTTGGAAGGACGGGTATGCCTATCAGAAAGCAGGTGTTTTGCTGACCGACCTGTCCACTGAACAACAAAGGATAACCCCTTTGCTTGAGAAAGTCCCTCATGAAACCACCGGGGAATTGATGCGGGTGTTGGACCGCATGAATCAACGCTACGGGTCAGAAACGGTACGTATTGCATCCAGCGGTTTTGAACGCCCGTGGATGATGTCCCGGGAGTTTCTTAGTCCGAGTTACACAACACGTTGGAAGGACATTCCGACAGTTCGTGCATGAAAGGGTTCTTTCCGAAATCCTGATGGAAAACCATTCCATCAACTATTTTCCGTATAAGACACAAGATCTTTCTGACCAAAACCCTGCAGGTAAAGGAGCGAAGTCAGATCACCATGATTTATCCTTATCTTGCTTTGCCTGGCAACAATGGGATAAGACCTGAAGGCTACTCCCATACCTGAAGCAAGAAGCATATCCAGATCATTTGCACCATCTCCTACGGCAAGAGCATCGGCAAACTGCAGACCAAGTCCGTTGACAAGTCTGGTCAGTACATCCAATTTGGTTGACTTGCCCAGAATAGGCACACCTACCTCGCCGGTCAGTACATTGTTTTGAATTATCAGAGAGTTGGCATGGGTTTCGTGAAAACCAAGAGCAGCAGAAACCCTCTCGGTAAAATGGGTAAAACCACCCGAAACCAGGGCACAGTACGCGCCACTTGCACGCATGGTACCAACAAGTTCCCTTGCGCCAGGAGTGAACGTGATGCGGGTATGCCAAGTCTGGTCAAGCAAATCGGCACTTTCGTTCCTTAAAAGTGCTACCCTTTCCCTCAAGGCATCTTCAAAAGGCAATTCGTCATTCATCGCTCTTTTGGTGATCTCCTTGACCCTGTTCCCATTACCCGATATGTCTGCCAATTCATCCAGACATTCCTGCTCGATAATGGTGGAGTCCATGTCAGCCACCAAAAGTTTCTTTTTCCTGATGCCGTTGGGTTGTATTACCAGATCTATACCTAAATCATTAAGGGTAGACCAGGTAATGTCAAAATCGGAAGGAAATGAGTCCATCAAAAATTCAGCCGCAACACCCTCACAGAGGCATCTGATATCATGCCCAGTCCACTTGGAACCTAATTCCCTGACTAGGGACGATTCAAGATTTGCCCTATTGGGGTTGGCAATAAGGGAAATTATATACTTCACTCACCTATCCTAGATTTTATGTTGGTTGTATATTCAAATGTCTAAGCATTGTCTAACGCTTTTAACTCCCTCAGGCACTTGTATCTAATTGAAAGAGAGAAATGATACCCACCAGACCAGTATATAAACCCAACTGTCCCAATTTTTCATCGGGTCCCTGCAAAAAACCTCCCGATTGGACCTTGGATATATTGCAGGAAGCGCTCCTTGGCAGGTCTCACAGGTCCCAATCGGGAAAAGAAAGGTTATCCACATTAATCCAGACAACAAAGGAAGTTTTGGAAATACCCGATGACTATAGGGTGGGTATTGTACCCGCATCCGATACTGGTGCCGTGGAGATGGCCATGTGGTCCCTGTTCGGTAGCCGTCCGGTTGAACTGATTGCCTGGGAGGCATTTGGGCTGGATTGGAAAACGGATGTCCTGGAGCAATTGGAAATTCCATCCAACAAGCATATAGCCGATTTTGGTCAGATGCCGGATTTGTCCAGGGTAAATTTCGACAATGATGTTGTTTTTACCTGGAATGGAACAACCAGCGGGGTTTGTGTACCCAACGGTGACTTTATACCTGAATCGAGAGTTGGATTAACACTTTGCGATGCAACCTCGGCTGTTTTTGCCATGGATTTGCCATGGAAAAAGTTGGATGTAACAACCTTTTCTTGGCAAAAGGTAATGGGAGGCGAAGCAGGGCACGGGATGATCATTCTGTCTCCGAGGGCTGTTGACAGGTTGGAATCCTGGCAACCGAAATGGCCCTTGCCCAAGATCTTCAGAATGACCAAGGATGGCAAACTCATTGAGGGGATTTTTGAGGGGGCAACAATAAACACCCCGTCCATGCTTTGTGTCGAGGATTTCTTGTATTCCCTGTCATGGGGGAAATCCCAGGGAGGTTTGCGAGGATTGGTGGCCAAGACCAAAGCCAACGCCGAGGTCATTGAAAGGTTTGTGGCAGAAAACGATTGGCTGGATTATTTACCATCCTCACCAGAAATCAGATCAACGACAAGTGTGTGTCTCAAATTCACTCATCGTCTGCTCAATGCCGACAACATGACGAATTTTTCCAAAAGGGTTGTCGCAAGACTGGAGAATGAGGAAGTTGCTTTTGATATAAAGAATTATAAAAAGGCTCCTCCCGGTTTGAGAATTTGGTGTGGGGCAACAGTTGAAAAAGAGGATCTTGAACTGTTGATGCCCTGGCTCAAATGGGCTTTCGAGATAGAGTTAGGGGTACTTGAACAAGGTCAGTTAGCAGGAATGAATTCATGAATCAAAAACCCAGAGTCCTAGTATCCGACAAGCTTTCCGAGGTTTCCCTCAAGATTTTTGAGGAAAGGGGAGTTGATGTTGATTATCAGCCTAGTTTGGGGAAGAATATCGATGAGTTGCATTCGGTCATACACAAATATGATGGTTTGGCTGTAAGGTCGGCTACCAAGGTGACATCGGAGTTACTCTCCAAGGCAGAAAATCTGAAGGTCATAGGTCGTGCCGGCATCGGTGTGGATAACATCGATCTCAGGGAAGCCACAAAATTGGGTGTGGTTGTCATGAATACCCCACATGGAAATTCCGAAACAACGGCCGAACATGCCATTGCCATGCTCTTTTCCATCGCCCGGCAAATCCCTGAAGCAAGTTCCTCAACCAAAATGGGTCGATGGGAAAAGTCAAAATTTATGGGTAGTGAGCTGATAGGTAAAACCCTTGGTGTAATTGGATGCGGCAATATCGGTGCTGGAGTTTGCAGAAGGGCTTTGGGGCTTGGCATGAGAGTTGTTGGTTACGACCCATACCTAACCGAGGACAGGGCACAAAAAATCGGTGTGGAAAAGGTGGAATTGGATGTCTTGTTGGGTAAATCCGATTTTATAACCCTGCACGTACCCCTGACGGATAAAACCCGCAATCTGATTGATACCAGAGCTTTGCAAAAAACCAGGCATGGAGTCGGAATCATTAACTGTGCCAGAGGGGGTATCATTGATGAAAAAGCACTTCATGATGCCTTGCAGGATGGAAGGGTTTCTGCAGCTGCACTGGATGTCTTCGAAGTTGAACCACCATTAGGAAATCCCCTGCTGGAACTTCCGAACGTCGTTGCGACCCCTCATTTGGGTGCTTCAACATCAGAGGCACAGGAGAAAGTTGCCCTTCAAATTGCCGAACAGATGTCGGATTATCTTGTTAACGGTGCGGTAAACAATTCCCTGAACATGCCTTCGATTTCGGCCAAGGAGGCAAAGCGCATGAAGCCTTGGATTCATCTGGCCAATCATTTGGGAGCCTTTGTCGGTCAGATGACGGATGATCCGATTACCCGACTGGAAGTTCTGTTTGACGGCAATATTGCAGAAATGAATACCAAGGCACTTTCTTCAGTTGCGATTGCCGGTTTGCTGAAAGTAAACAATCCTGAAGTCAACATGGTGTCCGCCGAAGAGTGTGCTAGGGAATTGGGTCTGGTGATTTCCAACACAAGCCAGACAAAATCAGGTGTATTCGAGTCCTATCTGAAACTGACCGTTGAAACCGAGAGCATGTCACGGTCAATCGTGGGTACGGTTTACTCCGATGGTAAGCCCAGAATTATCCAGATCAAGGGTATTTACATGGATGCCGACATTTCACGATACATGCTTTATTCGACCAACAAGGACAGACCGGGAATAATTGGTGGCATGGGTACGATTCTGGGTAAGCACAACGTGAATATAGCCAGTTTCCACCTGGGACGATCAGCAGCAAATGAAGATGCGATTGCATTGCTCTCGCTGGATACACCCGCTGGCGAGGACGTATTGGAGGAATTGAGGAATTCCGAAATGTTTTATATTGTTCGGCCCCTCGAATTCGATCTTGAGAGTTGATAGAGGAATGTTTTTTTCTTTCATCCATCGGAATAATGAACAGTATTGAGATATTGGAGAAGTTGGTAGGATTTCCTACTGTCAGCAAGGATTCAAACCTGGAGCTGATAGAGTATGTGGAACAACTCCTCGGTACAAAAGAAATAAAAACAATCAGGGTCTACAATCAGGACAGAACAAAAACCAACTTGCTTATCAAGGTCGGACCACCTGAACTGCCAGGAGTCCTGCTATCGGGACATTCCGATGTGGTGCCGGTTGAAGATCAGGACTGGTCGGTCCCCCCATTTGAATTGACATCCGCTCAGGATAGACTCTACGGTCGTGGTACTACGGACATGAAAGGGTTTGTTGCCTGTGCCCTTGCAACCATCATGAAGGCTAGGGACAGGTCCTTGCGTACTCCACTGTGGCTGGCAATTTCCTATGATGAAGAAGTTGGATGTATCGGTGTTCGAAGATTACTGGATATGATGGCGGATTCCACCATAAAACCCCTTTTTTGTATCGTAGGGGAACCAACCATGTTGAAAGTGGCAAATGGGCACAAGGGCAAGGTCTTTCTACGGGCCAATTGTCATGGCAGGGGTGGTCATTCCGCCTTGGCACCAAAGGCCCTGAATGCATTACATCTGGCTTGTGATTTTATTGATAGATTGAGGGTAAAGCAGCAAGAACTTGCAAACTCGGGGAAGCAGGATGATAGTTATGAAATTCCCTTTACTACTATCCATACGGCCAAAATTGAAGGGGGCGTGGCCCTGAATATCGTTCCGGCAACAAGCTCTGTGGATTTCGAGATGAGGCACTTGCCAGAGGATGATCCATCGCTAATCCTTGAGGAATTGCAGGAGCAAGCAGATAAGATTGCAGAATCTCACAGGGAACATTTTTCGGAAGCAAGCATTACAATCGAACAAATATCCAGCTATCCGGGTTTAACAACTCCAGAGCAGGCTCCGGTGGTGGATTTTGTCAAATCCCTGACAGGAACGAATGATACCTTCAAGGTTGCTTTCGGTACGGAAGGGGGGTTGTTTCAGGATAGATTGGGGGTTCCCACTGTTGTTTGCGGTCCGGGATCAATGGAACAAGGACACAAGGCTGACGAATTTATCGCCCGGGAACAGATTTCAAGGTGTGACCAAATGCTGTCAAAACTACTTGACAGGCTGGAAGTTGGGATAATCTGAATTTTTAAAACCAAAGATTGAATTTTTTTTCCAATCCCCAGAAATTAAATTCGTTATATTACGATCTGTTATCGGGTTTGTATACAGGGATTATACCTTATCCAGCAAGACAATGATTCAAAGTAAAAAATGAAAATAATGCTGTGGAACAATCTCCACAACCATACAAAAGATGGAATTGGCTGGTTTAACCTGTCAAAGTAACCGATGTAGGAGAATTAGTAGGATTTGGAGATGTCCAATAATGATTGCTTTTTGCGATTGACATTACATCGGCACATGCCCGGGTTCGTCTTCAAGCCGCTTTAACCAGTTCTGTATGGCTGGGTAAATCGCAAGATTAAATCCCCCTTCTTCTGCAACATGTGTATATGCGAAAAGGGCAATATCTGCTATGGTCATGGATGGCCCGCCGAACCATTTTTTTTGTGAAAGGTGTTTTTCCATAATTTGAAGTGCTGCCATTCCTGCTTCTTTTTTTCCCTGTACCTGGGAACGTTGAACTTCGTTCATTCCAGTATGTTGAAGCCAATGGCGTAGTACTGCAATGTTGGGTTCATGACTATATTGCTCAAAAAACATCCATTGCATGGTCATTGCACGGGCCAAACGATCTAAGGGAAGGAATTTAGTACCTTCTGCCAAAAAACAAAGGATGGCGTTAGATTCAGCCAGACAGGTACCATCTGAAAGCTCAAGGACAGGAATTTTTCCATTAGGGTTCTTCTCAAGAAATGAGGGGCTATGTGTCTCGCCTTTCAGGATATCAACTTCTATATGTTGGTAGGGAATCCCAAGATGGGCAAGCAACAAACGAGGTTTGTATCCGTTTCCAGAGGTGTGGTTGTCGTATAGTCGAAGGTCCGAAATAAGATCTGCCATGGCAAGAATTCCTCACTTTGAAAAAAAGGGATTTTCCCAAATATAGTGTTGTTTACCGGATTGGAGATCAAAACAAAATATAAACCCGTTGAATTCTGACAACTCTTGAGATTTTCACCTTATTATTGCCTAAGACAATCCCAATCCAGTTCTTTTGACGTTTGATTACAAGAATAAACTATGGATTAAGTTCTGGAAGGGTGCTTTTTACAATGAACAGATCAATCAAGACTGCATACAACCTCTGAAGATATATTCTAATTTGACCATCCCATCAGTCTCCGGACAATCTTCCTGTGGGGATTTGAAATCAGGGTTTGAAAATCCTCAGGCCCTTAATGCATCCTGATCCTCTTCATCAGCTAATTGTCGTTGCCACATGGCGTAGTATTTGCCATGAAGTTCCAACAATTCTTCGTGGGTACCCTTTTCAACAATTTCACCCTGTTCAAGAACAATGATCTTGTCAGAATGAACAATGGTAGAGAGTCTGTGGGCTATGGCGATAACCGTTCGACCAAAAGACATTTCATTGAAACTATCCTGGATTTCCTTTTCGGTTTCCGTATCAAGTGAAGAAGTTGCTTCATCCAACAGGACTATTGGCGGGTTCTTTAGCAGGGTACGGGCAATACCGACCCTCTGCTTCTCTCCACCTGATAGTTTCAAACCCCTCTCACCCACCTGTGTTTCATAACCCTCTGGCAATTCTGCAATGAAATCATGCAGTCTGGCTGATAGAGCAGCCTCCTCGACTTGCCTAGGATTGGGATCAGGAAGCCCATAAGCAATGTTATAGAATATGGTTTCGTTAAAGAGGACTGTATCTTGGGGTACGATACCAATCTGCTTGTGCAAACTACTTTGGGTTACGTGTCTAATGTCCTGATTGTCAATTGTCAGCGCCCCCTCGGTTACGTCATAGAAACGGAACAAAAGTCTTCCTATCGTGGATTTGCCTGAACCCGAAGGACCAACAATAGCTACCGTCTCACCCGGATTGATGGTCAGGTTCACTCCTTTCAAAATCGGGCGATTGGCATAGTAGGAAAAGGAAACATTCTTGAATTCAATCTTACCGCCACTTACCTCAAGGGGCTTGGCATCAGGCTGGTCGGAGACCTCATAGGGTGCATCGAGGAGATCAAACATTTCGCCCATGTCAACAAGGGCTTGCCTTATTTCCCGATAAACCGTCCCTAGCCAGTTCAAGGGCATGGCCACCTGGATCATATAGGAGTTGACCAATACGAAATCGCCAACTGACAATTCT
>CAZHIL010000031.1:0-1868 GCA_964532985.1 uncultured Albidovulum sp.
ATCTGAAAAAATTCGGAGGTTTGCTACTTTTTTCGCAATTTTAGTGGTAATTTGTTTATTGTCATGAGTAGTAGCACAAACAAAGACAAGAATGCCCGGCCCGATATTGCCAATCGTCTTGCCATCAATGGTAACTGAGGCCGATTTCACTCTTTGGATCAAGCATCTCATTTTTTTCTCCTGATTATTTTCTACAGATAACAAAAGATAAACATGAAAGTTATTTCAACCAATCAAGAATTAGTGGAGTTATGTAACAAAGCCCACAACAAGCCTTATATTGCCTTGGATACAGAGTTTGTATCAGAAAAAACCTACTTTCCCAAATTGTGCCTTATTCAGGTAGCCTTGCCGGAAAGTGATGAGACGAGTGGTTCGGAATTTATCATTGATACCTTAAATCCAAAACTGAAACTGGATAATTTGATTCCAATATTCCAAAACCAAAAGATCACAAAAGTCTTGCACTCTTCGAAGCAGGATCTGGAAATCTTCCACCATGAATTCGGCTTGATTCCCGAACCCCTATTTGATACCCAGATAGCGGCCATGCTCTGTGGTTATGGCAGTCAAATTTCTTATTCAAACTTGGTAAGTGAAATTTGCAAAGTTAAACTCGATAAGTCCCAGCAATATTCCAATTGGTCAACCCGACCATTAACAAGAAAACAGATGAAATATGCAATTTCAGATGTCACCCATCTTCGAGACATTTATCTGGCTATGAATGAAAAATTGTTGGAAACCGGAAGGTTAGGTTGGGTTGAGGAATTGTTTGATGAACTGAAAGATACCTGTAAAAATAGTTACAATCCGGCAGATGCTTGGAAAAAAATCAAAATGAGAGATGTATCGGGTAAGAGATGGCCAATTGTTCATGCATTGGCAGAATTCCGAGAAATTCGGGCTCAAAACAAAAACATTAATCGGCGATGGGTGCTTTCTGATCAGGCCTTATTGGAACTTGCTTCCATGAAACCCAGAACCCTTGAAGATTTGAAGAGGTGCAGATTTTTCAAGGCTGGCAAAGATGCACAAAAGGGTTTCAACTTGAGTTTGCTGGAGGTCATCAGCAAAGCTCTATCCAACCCCCAACAACCTCCTCAAGCTGTTGGAGCAAATAAGCCTGTCAATAAAAACAGGGAGGTAACTGATCTTCTGAAAGTATATCTCAAATACTCCTCTGAACAATCTGGGGTAGCAGAGGAAATTATTTCAACCGCGGATGAACTGCGGGAAATCTCCCAAGGCAATCGAAATGTACGACCCTTGCAAGGGTGGCGAAGGGAATTGTTTGGAAACAATGCCTTGAAGCTATGCCAGGGTAAAATTGCTCTGACTATGGAGAATTCAAAATTAACTGTTATAGAATTGGAAAACCATTAGTCTGAGTAATGATCGTAGTAGCTTGACCTACTATTTCATTATTTGTTGATATTCATCCAACTGCCCTCTCTTTGATTGTTGAAGAATTCATTTCGGAAGGTACCTTTTGTAATTGAATGAATTGTTTTCAAGAAATTTTGCTTGTGTTGCATGCCGAGCAGATTTCAATTGAAAATCAGGTAGTTTTCACCTAGTTGTTTACTTGATTGTTAGTGCATTATATCACTTTTGGTAGATGGAAATTGGCAACTGAAGCGTTTGAAGAAATAATCCAGGATTTTGAGTTTCTGGAAACCTGGGAAGATCGGTATGGGTATATTATTGATCTGGGTAAATGCATGCCTGGTTTGGATGAGAAATTCAAGACACCTTCTACCAAGGTTGAAGGCTGTGCCAGCCAGGTCTGGTTTGTCATGGATTTTGTTCGGTCAGATTCAGGCTTGGTGTTTTACTTCAAGGGTGATAGTGATGCCATAATTGTG
>CAZHIL010000032.1:0-9443 GCA_964532985.1 uncultured Albidovulum sp.
GTTGGTGATGGACCTTCTTGAGAATGGCGTAGAAGTAAGAACGGACAGAAAATATTCTTCTGTTGATGGAACAGTGCCCGCTAATGATATGGATTACGGCAAGGAATATTTGGACTCAATTATTGCCGTAAAAACAGTCAATGGTGTCATTGGTGCCATTGAACATATCAAACAATACGGTTCTGGCCATACGGACGCAATAATTACTGAAAATGATGCAACGGCCGAGAAATTTTTCAACAATCTGGATTCAGCGATACTCATGAAAAATGCTTCAACACAATTTGCTGATGGGGGCGAATTTGGGATGGGAGCAGAAATTGGGATAGCAACCGGCAAAATTCATGCACGTGGTCCCGTGGGAACTGAACAACTGGTGAGTTTCAAGTATCTGGTAGAGGGAAATGGAACTATACGTTCCTAGAAGGGATTAGATCACAATCTTGAGCAATCAAAACCAATTTTGCGGCTCAAGATCCCCAACTTCTTATTTTGGCACAATCAAAATGTACAAAACTGGATCTTGAATATCTTCCTACACCGCCTGACCGACACGTCTCTCCAGCCTTGGCAAGTTTATTCGTTGAAACACCCTTGACCCTGACATCAGCAGCCATCCCGAGCGTATGATAGGAATTTTTGGATACGGATCTTGGTGATCTTTTTCTCAGCATTTCATTTGTGGCGACAGTCCTGTATCCACTCAGTAGTTGGATAGGTTCATTGGTTTCCAGGATTTTATGAACAGCTGAAAGGATATTGATTGTTCTTTTATCAATTTGCTTCCATCTATTCTCCCGCCAATCACGCATGAACTTGCTTATTTCATCCAATGCATCGGGAATATATTTTCCTTCGATCCAGTATACCATTTTGATATTTTCATTGGTTTGGCCATTATACATCTGCAGCTGGCGATAAATTCCTGCGCCTTTCAGAACCCCCGGGGCTTTTGAGTAAACTGGTGCAGAGGTAGTAATCAAAAGAGCTGTGGCCCCAGTACCCAGAAGAAAATTTCTTCGGTTGAAACTGCTTTTATTTTCTTCCATTAATCAGGAATCTCCACCCAAACCATTTAAATTGGAACGGTAATATTCATCAAGTTTATGAATTTTTTTTATGTCTGCAACACGATTTATTGTTTTTGGAAATTGTTCAACTTTTTGTAAACCAAAACAATCTCGTGTCATGATCTCAAATTTAATCAATTCCGAATCCTCAGCAAGTATAATTGAAAAAAAAAATTAACCGCATGGGAACCTTTAAAGTTGAGTGTACCTTGTTTAGAAACATGAAACAAGGTATATATAAACTAAAACCTTTGAGGCATCAGATGGCAAGTAAATTATACATACCCTATAGATTTATATCAAGTATTGTTATCCAAACTGTATTTGTTGCTTTGTTTATGGTGATTCCTGTCAAGGGTAATTTGGACATTGACCTGCCAACGCCTTTGGAACTGGCAATGAGCACCGAAATAAAAGGCGATGCTTCGACCGAGAAGTTTTATATTGAAAGGAATTTTGAACCGATCTGGCTTGGTGAGAATGAAAATAACCAGAAACGGTTGAATGCTTTTATCCGGGCTATAGAAAATCTGGATTCGCATGGATTAACCACCGACATTTTTGAAACGCAATTTGATTGGGATACGATCTACTTTGTCAACAACTTTGAAAATATTGCTTCAACCGAAATTCAGATTACCAGGCTTTTCCTTCGTTATGCAAAGGTCCTCAACTCGGGCTATCTGAAACCCAGTGAGGTATCAGAGTTAATTGATGTAGATAAACTGGCCCCATTACCTCCTTATTACCTGTTGAAGGGAATTACGGAAAACAATCCTGAAACCTTTCTTCTGCAACTCGCCCCTCAAAATGATGAATACACCGTACTTCGCAAAACTTTGTACAAATTGCGCAAGGAGATAGAGTCAGGTGGCTGGGGAGAAAAAATACTTGCTTCCGAATTGTTGCCGGGGCAGGAGGGTTCAGAGGTTATCAAACTCAGAAACCGTTTGATCCGAATGGGGTATTTACCAAGAAACACCTCGACTGATTACAATCTTGAACTCAAGAACGCAGTTCAACTTTTCCAGTTGGATCATGGTTTAACCCCAAATGGTTTTGCCAATTATAATACCATAGAGGCCATCAACGTTTCACCAGACACCAAACTCGAATCAGTCATCGTGGCTCTGGAGAGAAACCGATGGATGAACAGGTCCCTTGGCCCCTGGTATGTAATCGTGAATATACCTGAATTTACGGCACGTTTCATTGAACAGGGCGAAGTTAAATTTGAAACGGGTGTTGTGGTCGGAAAAAGCAAGGACAATCTCCAGACACCTGAATTCTCAGATGAAATGGAATATATCGTAATTAACCCTATCTGGCATGTACCAGCCTCAATCATTATTGAGGAGATTATACCGAGTTTGAGGCGTAATCTGGAATCGGAGCCCTTTATTTCCTTTTTCGATAATGAGGGGAATTGGATTGATAGAACCGAAATCAATTTTTCACAGGGGTATTCAAATAAAAGCCTGAATTTCACTGCCAGACAACTACCGGGTCCGACCAATCCCCTGGGGGGAGTCAAGTTCATGTTCCCGAATTCCCACAACATTTACTTGCATGATTCTCCCATTAGAAATTTGTTTGATCGTGAATACAGAGCTTACAGCCATGGATGTATCCGGTTGAAAAAGGCACATGATTTTGCCAGATTCCTGCTGACAATGGAGGGGTTGGATTATGATACGTTGGTCACAAAATCGAAAAAGGTGAAAGGTGAACATGAGGTTCAACTTACCTTGAATATTCCAGTTCATATTACCTACAGAACCGTTTGGGTTACATCTGATGGAAGGGTCAATTACCGAAAGGACATTTATGAACGTGACAAACTTGTCTATTATGCACTGACCCGTAATCCCATTTTTGATTTGTATAATTTGCAGAATTACTATTCAGAATTGCAACATTGAAACCGGTTGGCAATCAGAATGGTTTTATCTCGAACTGAATTTTCGATTGACGAAATTGCCCGTTCCATCGGGGCCAAGGCCTTGGGCAATACTGATTTAACAATTACCGGTGTCGCAAGTCCAAAGTTGGCTGGTGAGAATGATTTGGCACTTGCCTTCAATGACCGCTTTCGACCTGATCTGTTCTTGGGCAAGGCCAGGGCTGCAGTCCTTAGCAATGAAGATGATTGGGAAAGCCTTAATCTCAAGGCCGTAATAATAATCAACAACCCCCGGCTTGGTTTGTCACAAATTACAAAACATTTTCGGAAACCCTATTCATATTCTGAAGACATGCGCGCGCATTCCCTGATCTCGGATAAGGCCGTGATCGGCAAGGGGAGTTCAATCGGGCCCTTCAGCTACATTGGCCCCGGAGTACAACTTGGTGAGGGATGTATTATTGGCTCGCATGTATCAATAGATGAAGGGACCACAATTGGCAAAAATGGGGTAATTCTTTCAGGTGCAAGAATCGGACCAAATACAATTATCGGCGATAATTTCATTTGTCATCACAATACGGTGATTGGCTGTGACGGATATTCCTACGATACAGCCAAGGCCGGTGCCGTGGAACAGGTCAAGGAAACGCTGGGTTCGAATGTGAATCAAACCCAATCAAAATATGCCAAGGTTTACTCTCTTGGCAATGTCAGGATAGGTGATGATGTTGAAATCGGTGCTTGTACTGCAATTGACCGTGGAACCATAGATTCGACGGTCATCGGTGACAGAACTAAAATAGACAATCTTGTTCACATTGCCCATAACGTAAGGGTAGGGGATGATTGCCTGCTTTGTGGTCAGGTAGGAATTGCCGGTTCTTCCGAAATCGGTGACAGGGTCGTTTTTGCAGGACAGACCGGGGTCAAGGATCATATCAAGGTGGGGAATGATGTTATCGCCGGTGGCGCAACAAAAATATATTCCAACGTTCCCAATGGAAGAATTGTTATGGGATCCCCTGCAGTTGAAATGCAGAAAAACATTGCCACATATAAAGCCACAAGAAAATTGCCGAAGTTAATCGAAAAAGTATCTGAATTGGAAAGAATACTCACTGATTTAACAAAGAAACGTGAATGAGATTTATCTGAGAATTACATGGAAAATTCAATTTATTCACAGGTTGTTGAAATAATTGCCGAGCAAGCAATTCTTGATGTATCAGATATATCCCCAGAAGCCTCGCTGGAAGAATTAGGCCTTGATTCTCTGGGCATAGTAGAATCCATATTTGCCCTGGAAGAGAATTTCGGTATACAAATTCCCTTCAACTCCGGCGATCCTGAAAAAAGTGACCTTGATCTCTCCAGTGTTGGGTCAATTATCCGCGAGATAGAACAACTGGTTTTAGGAAAAAACAGTTAATTTCCCATGCCTCGTGTAGCCATTACCGGCCAAGGAACCATTAATCCCCTGGGAAAATCGGTCTCAGAGACATATGATGCCTTCAAGAATGGCACTTGTGGTATTTCAGAACTTGAAATGCAGGACATTGATAGGCTTTCTGTAAAGATTGGTGGTCAAATCAAGGGTTTTGATGCTGAGGAACATTTTTCCAGACAGGAGATATCCCTTTACGACCGATATACCCAGCTTGCAATACTGGCGGCCAAGGAAGCCATAGGCAATTCCGGCATTGACTTTGAGGGTGAACTCTCGGAAAGTTCCGGTGTTGTGATTGGTACTGCCGGAGGAGGTTTAACTACCCAGGATAATAGCTATCGAAGTGTCTATGAGGAACGCAAAAACCGCGTACACCCCTTTGTCGTACCTCGATTGATGAACAATGCTGCAGCAAGCAATGTTTCCATGGTCTATAACCTGCAAGGTCCTACCTTTTCGGTGGCAACGGCCTGTGCTTCCTCCAATCATGCCATTGGAGTAGCCTATCAATTGATCAAGAGTGGGGCGGCCAAGTGCATGATTGCAGGTGGCAGCGAGTGCATGATTTGTTTTGGAGGAATCAAGGTATGGGAATCCCTGAGGGTAATGTCACCTGAAAAATGCCGGCCTTTTTCAAAAAACCGCAATGGCATGGTTCTGGGAGAAGGAGCTGCACTTTTTATCCTTGAAGATTGGGACCATGCGAAGGCAAGAGGTGCACATATCGTTGCCGAGATTGCGGGTTTCTCCATGACCTCAGATGCCAAGGATATAGTCGCACCTACCCTTCATGGTCCTGTCAGGGCAATCAAAGGTGCCTTGGATGATGCTCAAATCAATCCCGATGATATTCAATACATCAATGCCCATGGTACGGGGACATCCATCAACGATCGGGTCGAAACAGCAGTTATCAGGGAAGTATTCGGGGCACATGCCGACAAGGTAATGGTATCATCAACCAAATCCATGCATGGTCATCTCATAGGAAGTACTGGTGCAGTCGAGTTGCTCGCCTGCACTATGGCATTGGGAGAAGGTGTCATTGCACCCACCATCAGCTATGAAGAATTTGATCCTGAATGCAATCTGGATATTGTTCCCAATACGGCACGTGATGGTAAAATAGGGACAACTGTTTCCAATGCCTTTGCCTTTGGCGGGTTGAATGCCGTACTGGTTTTGAAATCAACAGCCTGAATCGGACATCATTAAATGGCCAAATTTTGGTAACTACATACAAATTAGCCATATTTTTTCTCTCCTTTTTGGCTAAACCAACAGTTTCTTATCAATTATTTTTTTAGTTTGGTTAGCTTGCAATTAAGAATTGACACCTAAGAGCCCCGGGCGGATCAAGCGGGATTGAGCAGGTATTTGGTACGATGATGGAGCTCGAAGCCACGATTTTAGGACTCAGCCACCTGAAACCTGATCATACGGCAGCTGATCGCCAATGTGCATCTGGCGATGCACAGTAATTCAGCGAATTATATCGCTTTGTTGATGAGCCGAGCCACTGGTCTGTAGAAGTCAGCGTCCTTCCAATAGGCGTTATGGGACATTGGGTTCCATGAGGTAAACAAACCACCCGCATTGATCGGAATATCCTTCAATTCTTTCTTAGCTTCCAACTCCTTGTATCCGGGGCCGATGTCGCGAAGCGGATAGCCGAGGATGTCGTCTTTGTCATAGTAGTTTCGCCACCATGTTTTCAAGTAATATTTCCGGTATTTCGGGACCGCAAGCGCTGTACCTGGTCGCTTGATTGGCATGACATCAGCGGGATCATAAGCGAAGGTGAACAGTGGAATGTTACAGCCGAATGTAACAAACGCCATCGTTGTTCTCGCGTTACGAAAGTCGGTTAAAGGCATCAACGGTTTCTTTTGCATGTCATAGAGATAGTTTGACATGATGTGACCACCCAAGGAGTGCGCAAGGATGATTAGGCGCGCATCCTTATCAACATCTGGGTCTATGTTGAAATCATCCAGAGCCCTCTCGACCCGTCCATGAATTCTCTGGTAGGTGTCTGCTTTGGGGTCTGTTGAGATCAGGCGATAGGTCGCGGCATCCGAAATGTTCCGTGCCAGAAAGCCACGCATCTGATCGCCGCGTGTTCGTCTCCTGATCAGATGGAGGTAGCGACCCTGCCGATTCTGCAGGATGTCCGCCCAGAATCCCTCATGCCATGCAACGTGATTCTTGAATTTCGTTTTACCAATTTCGGCGGCGACCAGATTGGCAAGAGACTTTGAGAATGTGAGTGTTGAAGTGTTGGTGGGCGTTTTGGCACCTTGGCTACCCACCCCGTGTACTGCAAGCACCGCAACGGATTTTCCCATGATCCTGTCCTCCTGTCACTAACTTCTTAAATATACACACCAATATTAGTGATTTAAAAGGGGATTCTTATGGGTCTAAATTGCAATAAGTTTTTTCATGATACCGTATCTCCAAGAGAAACACGTATAGTTTATACCGCTTGGTCGATTAATATGGTCACCAACTCACAGAAAATTTTTCTTACCATCTATTTTCAAAGTAATGGGGTTCTCGAGCCCTGTTAAATTATCAGTACATTTCAGATTAATTTGCTCATTGAACAGTTATCAATTCGGGATTCTGTAGAATTTCAAAGGATTTGGTAAACCCTTCCAGTGAAATACGATACCCCAGTGGCTGGTCCGAATTAAATGCAAACAGGGTCATTATCATTAGAGTGCCGTTTTTCATTTCTTCAACCTCTGAATTGAAGAAGGCCATACGGGCTACACAACCGGACTGCAAACAATAGTTAATTCGATAATTCCTTTGAGGACGGATATCGTCTACCTGCAGGTAAATACCCTGTTCAAGATTGGTACCCAATGGAGTAACCAATTGTGCATTGGCACTGATCAACGGATTTTGATTATCGGCAGCAAAAATTTCAATTATTGCTGCCTGAGTTTCGCCA
The DNA here is from genome assembly GCA_964532985.1 of uncultured Albidovulum sp. Classification (GTDB taxonomy): domain Bacteria; phylum Pseudomonadota; class Alphaproteobacteria; order Rhodobacterales; family Rhodobacteraceae; genus MPNP01. Next base: position 7,386 of record CAZHIL010000032.1, read on the forward strand.
GTTTCATCAAAGATTGGTTGAATCATGCTGCAAACTGTTTCCTTACTTTCGCGATCAGTAATACAATTTACCACCCAGTCACCAACTTCGGAGTATTCCGGAACTACAGATCCGGTCGAAAAACCCCCACTGCTTTGGACAGCTTGTTCTGCTTCACTGGCATCATCACTTTCGGATTGGGAATAGGCAGGTGCCAAGACCGTACCATTCAGAAGGACAGTGAAAAGCACAAACGAAAAAGCTTTCTTAAATAGTTTCATTTTTTTCATCCCTAGAGAATTGAATTTCTTCATCAATTTGGTGTTGGGGGTACGGACCCTCTGACAGGTGATAGGTTTCAATTAGTTTGGAATCATATACAAATTCCAATATAACAAGTCCAGATATTACCCATAGAAAATAGAATGAGAATACCTGTAGTCTTTACGAATTTTCGGTTTCTGCAATTTTCTGGATACGAATTTGGGTAACCCTGTTCCTGATTCTATCAACAATTTCAAATCTATAACCGAATATGGCAAAATTCTCACCCTTAACAGGGATGTATTTTATTTCGTTTATGACCAATCCGGCAAGAGTAACTGCCTGATCATCAGGAAGATCTAGATTCAACATTTTGTTGAACTCCCTTACCGGCAAGGCCCCATCAACCAAATATACCCCCTGTGATACCTCCTTGAATGGTTCCGATTGTTCCTGATCATATTCATCCTCGATCTCCCCTACGATTTCCTCGATGATATCTTCAAGAGTCACCAAACCCTGTAGGGCACCATATTCATCCACAACCAAGGCAAAATGGGTTCTTTTTTCCAAAAATTCCTGCATCAAAATTCCCAGGGGAGTCGTTTCAATGACGAAATATGGTTCCTTTAGATTTGTATACCAGTGTTCGCCTGGGGGAGTTGAAGTTTCAATTTTTTCTTTTTGTCCCCAGTAATTACGATAAAGATCCTTGACGTGTGCAATCTTGATTATGTTCTCAGTTTCATCCTTGTACACGGGCAGGCGGGAATGAGGTGTTGTCATGCATTGGGCCAAAATTTCCTCTATTGGATCATCGGCATTCAACATGTCGATCTCGGAACGATGCCGCATTACATCCTCCACCGAAAGGCTTGAAATATCAAGCGCTCCCAGTACCCTTCTTTGATCCTCCTTGTCAAACATGCCTGTCGGTATTTCAAGCTCAATACGTCCCTTGATTTCATCTTGTACATCCTCCAAGCTTTCGGACCTGGGCTCCAAAAGACCGAGTAGACGAAGAAAGGCTGTAACAAGGGTCTTGATAACAACGACGATGGGAGTGAAAATGAAAATAAACGGTAATATGAATCGTGAAGCTTTTTGCGAGGCTTCTTCCGGTCGGGCAATGGCATAGGTTTTTGGCAAGACTTCAGCAAAAATCAAAACTACCATTGTCATGACTATGGTTGTTATCAAGACGCCGGAATCACCAAAAAGCAAGGTAAACAGATTTGTCGCGAGGGCCGTGGCAAGAATATTGACCAAATTGTTACCTACCAGAACACTGCTGATTAGGGTTTCCCGATCATCAGTAATTATCAAGGCCCTTTGAGCCCCCTTGTTTCCCTTTTCCGCCTGTGTCTTGAGCTTGCCCCTTGAGGCTGAAGTCAAGGCAGTCTCCGAACCCGAAAACAATGCTGAAAATATAATCAGTACAATTATTGCTCCGGCATTAAGCCAGATAAATGCCTGAAGGTCGAAGTTGGTACCAGCAAGCACTTCAAGATGTGTCATATGAATTTCGAAACCTTGTTTGAATAATTTGAATTGGATTTGTGGATTTTCAGTTTGGACTTTGTTTTACTTCTGCGGTTTTAGGATTTTTAGAGAGAGGGTGTTTGGTCAGCACGGTATTTTTTAGATTTTCATCAACAACATGGGTATAGATTTCGGTAGTTCCAATCCCTTCATGCCCGAGTAACTCCTGAATTACCTTGAGATCTGCGCCATGAGTCAGCAGATGTGTGGCAAAGGTATGCCTCAGGATATGGGGTGAAACTTTTTCTGGAGGTATTCCTGTTGATCGGGCCA